>NZ_JCBCUW010000042.1:0-51025 GCF_059862525.1 Pseudomonas sp. MF08875 | reverse complement strand
TGAGTCAGCTGCCGGTAATGCGTAGTCATCTGCGCTTGAATCCTTCGGTGTGAGAGCCTGGATTCTACCGGTGGCTGGCTCTCTGCCTCTCGTTTCAAGCGTTGCGCTTATTCTATGAATTCAGGCTGTTAATGGCAGCGACCACCAAAAGCGTCGGGCGAAATCACGGAGTTCAGGATTTTCTTCTTCATCGAGCGCGGGCATGACTGGCTCTAATGTCATGCCACATTTAGGGCAGTTGCCTGGTCCGGGCTGGCGTATTTCCGGGTGCATCGGACAGGTAAATTCAGTGCCTGTTTGTACCGCAGACTCTGGAGTGGTGGCGCGGGATTCGGCGCTCGAAACATTCCCGCTGTAGCGTTCAGGATCAGCTCGAAACTTCTCCTGGCATTTCAGGCTACAAAATTGATATGCCTGTCCCTGATAAGACTCACCAAATTTACTTGGTGAAGTGACTGCCATTCCGCACACCGGATCACGCAGATCATCGTCATTGAGCGGAGCAGCATGGGCGTGACTGTGTTCGTGGTGGCTCGATATGGTAGGCATGGCTATTTCCCTTTTTCGTCCTTGTTGGTTGCTGTCTGATCGCCATGGCTATGTCCGCCATGTCCATGTCCAAAAAAATGCATCAATGGACAGATCAACAGAATCAGATAAGGCCAAAATGGATAAACGTGGCTGAAATGCTCCCGCAAAACGTAAAAGGCACCAATCGCAATAAGCATGATCAGTACAACGCCTGTTTTGCGCTTCCAAAATGGTGCGGTGGTGTTTCCATCCGGATGCTGATGGTTATTCATGATCTATACCCCACTGTGTGAGCATTGCTGTGATCTCTGCGACAGAGCGTAGCCAACTCTTGTATCGAAGCGGTGTTAGCAGCCAGCTCTGGCTTATTTCAGGTCAAACTGACCGACCATCCCCGATTGATAATGCGCCGGCATGTTGCAGGCAAACTGAAGCCCAGTGCTGTTGTTGAAGGTCCAGATTAACTCCTGGGTTGCGCCTGGCTCGATCAGGATGCTGTTCGGGTCGTTGTGTTCCATTCCGACCATCTTCATTCCACCCATGCTGTGGCCCATGTCGCTCATCGCTTTCCCGGTACCAGTGGGGGTCAGCGTCCCGTTCTGGAGCATGCTTACCATTTCTTTTTGGTGCGCTGCATGAGCAGCGGCTTTGCCGATGTTGAACTCGTGCAGCATCAAACCCTCATTGCGAAGGACAAATCGAATGGTTTCACCAGGTTTTACGTCGATGCTTTCAGGCTTGAAGAAAAGATCACCCATCTCAACCTCCACCGTACGGGTAACCTCAGAGGCGACTCCAGGACGACCGATGTCCTCTTTCCCATGACCTACGCCGGCCATGGCCGTTGCACCGAATAGCAGGGTGATTGCTGCGATGACTGGGGTAACGAGCTTAGCTTTCATGGTGACCTCGGGAGTAAGTGGGAAGCACCGGCTATGCTAATGATGCGGAGCTGCCAGTTAACTGACCTGAACATTACATTTCCGTCAGTTTTCGAAATAAATACGGCGTCCAGATGACGCCGCATTCAACAAGACTGTTTAAAAAGCTCTTTCCAGCGAGTTGCTCACTGGTGGTTCTCTGAAAGCATCAGCTTGTGCTCGCGTTGCATTTGACTCAGAACGTCGTCGACAATTTTGTCGTGTTTTTCCATCCAGGCCAGGTGCTGCTGGGGTGACATTGAGGCGTCTGGATGATCTTTATGGAGTTGGCTCATGATGTCGCCGAGCATCTTCATATGCTCGGCCATGTGGACATGACGTTTTCCTTCAGGGGCTTTTTCAGCTTGAATCAGTACGGCTTCAGCCCTGTCGCGCAGGCCTTCCATACGCTCTATCACCCGGTCTCCGCCACTTTCAGCCCATACAGAAGCTGAGACGAGTATCGAGCTCACAAAAAACAGCATTTTTAGGCGATTCATGGGGCAGCTCCTTATGGAATTGATTTCCGGCTCCCATACGTTTCATGCTGAAGAGTCGGTCGAGCACTAGGAAGTACTCATGTTTGAACCCTAGACAGCGCTCGCTGACATCAACCTGAAGCCAATATTACTTTTCTGTCAGTTGCTGGTTGGCTGCCGGTTTTCGTTGCAGACTCCGCTGCACCATTATCTGAGAACGACCCTCATGAGACTTCTTGTCGCTGAAGACGAACCAAAAATAGGTATCTATTTGCAGCAAGGACTCACAGAGGCGGGGTTCAATGTTGATCGCTTTACCAATGGCAAAGAGGCGCTTCAGCACGCTTTGAGCGAGAACTATGATCTGCTGATTCTCGACGTCATGATGCCCGAGCTGGATGGCTGGGAAGTCCTTCAGAAGGTTCGTGCATCCGGGAAAGACGTTCCCGTGCTCTTCCTCACAGCGCGAGACCGCGTTGAGGATCGAGTGAAAGGACTTGAACTCGGGGCAGATGATTACCTGATCAAACCCTTCGCATTTTCTGAATTGCTGGCCCGTGTCAGAACGTTGCTGCGTCGGGGTAACGGCGCTCCGTCGCAAACCTACATGAAATTGGCTGATCTGGAGGTGGACCTGCTCAAGCGTCGGGCCATTCGTGGAGGTAAACGCATAGACCTTACGGCCAAAGAGTTTGCGTTGCTTGAGCTGTTGCTACGACGTCGAGGGGAGGTGCTGCCAAAGTCACTTATCGCCTCCCAGGTTTGGGATATGAACTTCGACAGCGATACCAACGTTATCGAGGTTGCAGTGAGGAGGTTGAGGGCCAAGATAGATGACGACTTTGAGGTCAAGTTGATTCATACCTCAAGGGGAATGGGTTACATGCTTGACGCACCTGATTCGGAGTCGAAATGAACCGAATGTCCCTGACAGCTCGCATGAGTCTTATGTTCATGCTTGCGGTAACGGCCGTTCTCACCGTTGCCGGACTCAGTTTCAATAACCTCAGCCGGCATCACTTCAAGATGCTGGATCAGCAGGCGCTGAACGAAAAACTCCATTCGACTCAAAGAATTCTGACGGGGTTGAACAGCATTGATCAATTCAGTGATGTTAAGCCTGAGCTGGAGGCGCTGCTTGGCGCTCACCGTGATTTGACTGCCCTGATAATCGATGGTGGCGGCAAACTACTGTTTGCTGATCCCGGTCCCGTCGATGTTCCGGAGGAATTCCGCACAATCCCAAACAACAACGTCTGGGAGTGGCGAGATCAAGGGCAGATGTTCCGTGGAGTGACGGCACAAGCCATTGTGACGGGACAAGACAAGCCATTGACCGTCATGTTGATCTTTGACGTTACTCAGCATATGTCCTTTTTCGAGACGCTTGAGCGATGGTTTTGGATAGGGCTGGTGATCAGCGCGCTGGTCAGTGCGGCGCTGGGCTGGATGGTCGCAAGCAGTGGCCTGCGGCCAATTCGCCAAGTCACTCAGGTCGCGGCCTCAATGTCAGCTAAATCACTCAAAGAACGTATTCCATTAGCACCGGTTCCCAAAGAACTTCAGCAAATGGTGCTGTCATTCAACGCAATGTTGTCCAGGCTCGACGATGCGTTTGTTCGCTTATCGAATTTCTCTGCGGACATTGCTCACGAGTTGCGGACCCCCGTCAGCAACTTGATGACCCACACCGAAGTGGTGCTTTCTAGAAAAAGGAATATCGAGGACTACGAAGACAATCTGTACTCAAATCTTGATGATTTGAAGCGTATGGGGCGAATGATCGATGACATGCTTTTTCTGGCGAAGTCTGACAATGGTCTGATCACGCACGAGAACAAACCGATAGACCTGGTGGAAGTCGTAGAGAAATTGCTCGAATACTACCGCCTGTTGGCAGATGAGCGAGGCATTGAGCTCACGGTTTCAGGACGGGGCAGTGTTCGAGGCGATGTTCTTATGCTCCACAGAGCCATTTCTAATCTGCTCTCAAATGCGCTGCGCTACACCTATGAAGGGAAGTCCATCAGTGTCGATATTCAGCAGAAGGAGATGTCGGTATTGGTCGTTGTGGAGAACCATGGAGAGCCCATTGCTCCCGAACACCTTGAAAAGCTGTTCGATCGCTTTTACCGCGTGGACCCAGCTCGACGAGAAGGCAGTCCAAGCAACGCTGGGCTAGGTCTGTCGATTACACGATCAATAATTGAAGCGCATGATGGCAAGATATGGTGTACGTCCTTTAGTGGAAAAACGGCCTTCCATCTAGAGTTTCCTAGTGTTGACTTGAAGGTCAGCTGATCAACGGCGCATTTGTGATCAACGGCGATCTCTCAGCCTGCGCTCAGCGTCCACTTTCGTTATTTTTGAATGAGTGAAAACCCTGGTATCGCGGGCACGCGGTCTCGTCTTTAAATCCCGCTACGCCCGCCAATTCGCGGCCAAGCACCCGCGTCAAGCTGACTGAAATGTAATCGAACAGTTTGCGTTCGTGTGGCATCGTGTTCTTGCACTGTGACGTTGGGGCCTAGTGAGTTTCTCGTGTTCAACCTGCCCTAGAATACGGAGGCTACTAGCTAATCATCAGTGGTTTTAACAAGAATCGAAAAGTAAAAACTAGATATTCCCAAACAAACCTCGAATCAACAGCTCTTGCTGTGAGGAGTCTTGCATGTCATTCCTTAAAACTACGACCGTAGCTGTTGCACTTACCGCTGGTTTGCTTCTGAGTGCAGTTGCTCAAGCACATCCAAAACTCCTTTCTTCCACTCCGACAGAAGGCTCGGATGCGGCGGCTCCTTCGAAAATTGAGCTGCACTTTTCTGAGAATCTCACCACTCAGTTTTCCGGTGCAAAACTGATCATGACCGATATGCCAGGCATGCCGAACTCCCCAATGGGTGTTAAGGCCGCCGTCGCTGGTGGCGGTGATCCGAAAACGATGGTGATTACACCGGCAGCACCTTTGACCACTGGTACCTACAAAGTCGAATGGCGTGCTGTCTCCTCGGACACTCACCCGATCACCGGCAACTTCTCATTTAAAGTGAAATGATTTATGAGCGACTCAATAAATATTGTGGTTCGCTTTGCTCTTTATTTCGACCTGATGTTGTTATTCGGATTGGCAATTTTCGGCTTGTACAGCCTCAGGGGAAAGGAAAGAGTATCGGGCACGGTCTTGAATTTTGAGTCGCTTCTTTACGGTACTTCTGTTGCAGGTGTAGCTCTATCCCTTGCCGCCATGTTGTTGCTTGCGAAAGCAATGAGCGGTGTATCGGAGCTTATGGAGCTACATCACCATATTTTTGAAATGGTCCTCATGGGGACCGACGTCGGGTTGACCTGGATGGTCCGAATAGCTGCCTTGGTGATGGCAATTATTGGCGTCGCGTTGAACAAGCGATTTCCGACACCCAGTCTCTGGGTCGTCACCGTATGCGGAGCGATTGCGTTGGCGACGTTGGCTTGGACAGGGCACGGCGCCATGGATGAAGGCAGCCGACGCTACTGGCATTTCATCACCGATATATTCCATCTTTTAGCCGCAGGTGGCTGGTTGGGTGCTCTATTGGCATTCGCTCTACTGCTGCG
The DNA here is from genome assembly GCF_059862525.1 of Pseudomonas sp. MF08875. NCBI lineage: Bacteria > Pseudomonadati > Pseudomonadota > Gammaproteobacteria > Pseudomonadales > Pseudomonadaceae > Pseudomonas > Pseudomonas sp. MF08875. The sequence continues at coordinate 45,501 of NZ_JCBCUW010000042.1, read as the reverse complement.
GTTGAAATCGCTAAAGGGCGAACAAGAAGCACGAATGCTTGCACGGGTGCTGACTGGTTTTGAATCGGCCGGCGCTGTAATCGTAGTGATCATAAGTATCACAGGCGTAGTGAATTACCTGTTTGTCATCGGTCCAAATCTCGATGAAGTGATGCTCACTACGTACGGTGTACTGCTGTTTTTGAAGGTCCTGCTCTTTGCCGGGATGATCGTGTTAGCCACGCTGAACCGCTTTCACCTAAGTCCGGTATTGGAGCGGTCAGTTCGAAATGGAGAATACTCTGCCGCGGTCAATGCTTTGCGCCGCAGCATGACACTCGAGTTTTCAATGGCAGTCGTCATAATTTGTCTTGTCGCATGGTTAGGCACTTTAAGTCCGGAAATGGAAATGAGCGCGGGATAGAGGTTGGTGACAGCCGACTAAGGAGTCTAGAAGATGAGTTTAAGGGCCATTTCCACCGGCTACACTCCAGCCCATGAAACGCTACCTACAGTTTTGCCTGATTTTTCTGATTAGCCTGGCGCTCCTCCTCAGCGGGATGGCAGGTGTTCAGGCGCCGATTGAGCTCTGTCCTATGAAAGCCATGGGCATGGCGATGATGGACGGCATGGGTCAAGACTGCTGCCATGATATGAAAAGTCCCACCGAGCACGGCAAACCCTGTAAGCCAGGTCAGGAGTGCAAGACTGGTGGCATGCTGCAAGTCTCCATCATCAAGCCTCCTATCACCTTATCCAGCGCCCTCGTACTATCCTTCTCCCTAGATTCCCTTCCAGCACAAACCCCGTCAGGGGTGTGGCGACCGCCCCGCACTTGATTCCTGTACCACACTGAGCCTCATTCCGCGTTAGCGGGATGGCATATTTGCGTGCATGTCTTATGAAGCGCGCAGTGGACCATCACAGGAATCGTGAACATGAACTCCAAGTGCTATTGCACAGGGTGGTACCTCGTGGCCGGCCTGGCGGCAAGCGTATTGGCATTGCCGAGCCTCGCTGCCGCATTGACACTCGATGAAACTTTGCAGCTGGCTGAAAACAATGGCTGTCGCAGACCCATTTCCGTCCGATGTAGCGCTCGAAAGTGATACGGCGGGCGTGCAGTCGAGTTTTTCGCTGGCATCTTTGCCGATGCGCCGGAGGGCGCAGCCGCTCGTCGCAATAACCAGCAAAAATTACCTCTATGCACGATTACCCAATGACGAGATCAGCTCTGCGCGCGAGCATAAAGATGTGTCTTCTATAACGACGAAATGAGAGCTGGACGATCATGAGTGAAAGCGAGCGTTGGATAGTCAAATGCCAGAATACTGAGGACGGTAGCGGCGATGTCATTGTTGATTTACCTCCAGAATTGCTTGTCAAAATGGGGGTAGGTGTTGGGGACGATCTGACGATTACGGTAGCGAATGGCACAATAGTGTTGACGCCTACGCGCGGCACAACATCAGTGCAGTCCGTGTTTGCTGGAGTCCTGCGTGATGATGCTTATCATGCCTACCGCATCAGGCTGGAGGCATCTCTTAATATCCCCTCAAACGCCTCTGATCAGGACATTCACGACATGATCGTAGCTGGCCTTTCGGCCAGCATGATCATGTCGCTTTGCGACGTTGGAACCATAAGTCCGGAAGAGCGCGACAGAATCATTCCGCTCAAAACGCTCAAAACAAAATTGGTCAGCAATCAGCTCTTAACGGTGGATGAGAGCGATCGACTGTTCCGCTTTGTACACATTATCGCCATGGCCGAGGTGATCTTCGGGGACGCAGGGAAGGCCAAACAATGGCTTTCCAAACCAAAATCTCGTTTTTCGGGCAAAAGTCCAACTGCGATGCTCACTACAACCCACGGCACACATCGGGTCGAAGAAATGCTGATTCAGGTAGCTGAGGGCCTGTCATTTTGATCCAATCGTAGCTAAGTAGAACAAGCGGGTACGCGACTGCAACGGGCATTTTTTGTCAAAATATTCATTCAGCTGGCGTGCTCCGTTAAGCCGCTTACCCCTGAATTCACTGAGTCGCTGGTGTCAAAATATTTTGTTCGGCAGCAATCTCGATTTTAAAAAGGGCTCCGGCGGGTAGTGTCAAACTATGTTGTTATAAACTCATCCTGTCATTCGAATATCGCCATGGGTTGTGTCAAGTTATGTTGTCATCTGGGGAACTCTGCTGGCCCTGTAAGTGACTGATTTTATTGATGTTCGTGTGTCAAACTATGTTGTTGGGCGCCAGGTGCAACGCCGATCACCGCCCTGTGGTGCCGTCAGGCGTAAGACAACGCCTTTTCTGCCAGTAATTCTTCGTATAACGCCGTCCACTTGCGGCCCATGTCGTCAGCGGTAAATAGCTGGCGATAGCGGGCTTCGGCGCGTTGGCCCATTTCGGCGGCCAATTGCGGGTTTGTCCACAGGGTGCGCATCGCTTCGCGAAAGGCCTGTGGATGACTGGGCGGGACCACCAGGCCGGTTTCGCCGTCGATGTTGATGTAGCTGGTGCCGGTACCGATTTCGCTGGAAATCATTGGCTTGCCGTACATCGCCCCTTCCAGCAACGAAATGCCGAAGGCTTCGGAGCGCAGGTGCGAAGGGAACACGATGGCGTAGCTCAGTTGCAGCAGCGCTACTTTGTCTTCATCCCCCAGCCGCCCGAGGAAGTGCAGGTTGCGCAACCCCAGGGTTTTGGCCTGGGCGTGCAGCTCGGCTTCCAGTGGCCCGGCGCCGACGATCACCACCGGGTAGTCCACGTCCTTGAGGGCATCGAGCAGGATGTGCAGGCCTTTGTAGTAACGCATCACTCCGACAAAGAGGAAAAACCGCTCCCCCAGCAACTGCCGCCACCGCGCCAGGCGTTCGGGCTCGGGCTGTGGATAACCTGACTTATCCAAGCCATAGGGAATGACCCGGGTTTTGTCCCGGAAGTTTTGCAGCACCTCGCTGGTGTGCAGGTAGTTGGGCGAAGCGGTGACGATGCGGTCGGCGCTGGCCAGGAAGCGGTTCATCAGTGGCCGATACAGGCGCAGCAGATGACGCTGGCGCACGATGTCTGAGTGATAGGTCACCACGGTGGGTTTCTTCAGGCCGCTGGCAAAATGCACCAGGTCCATGAACGGCCACGGGAAGTGGTAATTGACCACGTCCGCTTCGGCAGCCATCTCGCGGAACTGCTTGAACACGCTGGTGGAGAACCCGGTAGAGGCCAGTTGCCAATCCAGGCGTGCGCGATGGACTTCGTGGTGGCCGATCTTTATCACCGCCGGGTGCGGGTCGGTGCTCAAGGTCAGCACCTGGCCTTGAATACCCTCGCGTGCGCCGCTTTCACAGAGTTGATAAATGACCTGTTCGATGCCGCCCACAGAGTCGGGCAAATAGGTTTTGAAAAAATGGAGTACACGCATTTCAACCTCCTAAAGCCTGGCGATACGCGCGCGCGGTGATCTGCGCACAACGTTCCCAGGAAAAAAGCTTCGCCTGCTGCAACCCCGCTTCCCGGCAGTGTTGCCAGTAGGCGCAGTCGTCGATCAAGAGCCGCAGCGCATCGCGCAGGCTCTGCACATCATCGGGTTCGATATAGGTGCCGGCGTTGCCGGCGACTTCCGGCATGGCCGAACGTCGGGTGAGGATTACCGGTGTGCCGCTGGCCATGGCTTCCACCACCGGCAGGCCGAAGCCCTCGTACAGCGAGGGGAAAACCAGGGCGCGGGCGCCGGCCACCAGGTGCGCGACCTGTTCGTCGGGTAAGTAGCCCATCAGGCGCACATGGCCGCTGGCCAGGGCCTTTTGCAGCTCATGGGTGAGGTCGCGGTTCTTCCAGCCGGCCATGCCGACGATCAACAACGGAAACCGCTGGCGCAGGGCTTCAGGCAACAGGGTGTGGGCCCGCAACGCCTGAACCAGGTTTTTGCGCGGCTCCAAGGTGCCGACGCACAAAAAGTAGCCACCGGGCTCGACGCCCAAGCCTTGCAGCAGCGGTTCGAGCGCCTGAGCGCTGCGGGGGTGAAAGCGCGCCGCCACCCCCAGCGGCGCCACGATGAAGCGCTGCGCGGGCAAGCCAAAGTGGCGTTGCGCTTCGTGCGCGACAAACTGCGAGTCAGTGAGCACCAGCCGTGCTTGCTCCACGCCCCGGCCCAGGCGCCGCTCGATTTCCCGCAGGCGCGCCGCCGGTTGGGTCGCGGGGTAGTGCAGGTGGGTCAGGTCGTGCAGGGTGATGATGGTCGGGCCCTTGAATTCAAAAGGCCACAGGCTGGGTTCATGGTAGAGGTCGATGGGTTGCGGCTGGCGGTCGAAGCGCTGTTGCTCCAACCAGCGCCGCGCCTGGTACGCCCCTGGCAACCGACGCAGCAGCGGGCTGAGGCGCGAGTAACCGGGCAGCGCAGCAGCAGGCAGGTTTGGGCTCCAGCCCCAGCCATCGAACAGCGAAAGCGAAATCTGCGGGTCGGCACGCAGGGCGCTGGTCAGTTCGGCCACGTAGTGGCCGATACCCGTGCGCGGGGCCTGAAGAATGCGGGCGTTAAGGGCAATCTGCATGTTGCCTCTGCGGCGGCGCCGGGGCCTTTTCCAGATTGCGCTGAATGTGCTCGACGAACTGCGCACTGGCCTCGCGCCAGCCCAGCCACTGCCAGTCGCCCACGGCGCGGGGGGCGGGGAATTGGCCGCTGGTTTCCATTTGCGTGACGAGGTCGGCCAGGCTTTGCGGTTGGGCGAGGTCGAAATAGGCCATGAAATCGCCACCAATCTCGCGGAACACCGGGATGTCGCTGCCCATGGCCGGTAGGCCGCGTTGCATGGCTTCCACCAACGGCAGGCCGAAGCCTTCGACGTGGGAGGGGAATACCAGCGCCGTGGCATGGGAGTAGGCGTGTTCCAGGCTGGTGTCCGAGAGGTCGTTGAACATGAACAAACGACGGTTGAGTTGAGGGTGACGGCGCACCCGTTCCAGCAGCGCGTCGCATTTCCAGCCGACGCGCCCGGCGATGCACAGGCGTGCATTGGAGCCCTGGGCCCAGGCGCGGTCGAAGGCGTCGAGCAGGTAATCGTGGTTTTTGCGTGGCTCGATGGTGCTGACCATCAGGAACACCGGCGCCGGGTCGGTGAACAGCGCCAGCAAGCGCGGCTCGACGGTGCTGCCGTCGCCACTGAGGTCCAGTTCAGAGCCTAGGTGGAAGTAGTCGAACCAACGCTGCGCGGCCTGTTCCGGGCCCAGGCGCGTGGCCAGTTCTGCGCGCAATTGGTCACGCACGGTTTTGGAGATGGCGATGTAGCCGTCGGCGGTGCGGGTGATCCAGTCGAACCAGTGGTTGAACATGTTCACCAGCCCTGCGTCGTAGAACTGCGGGTGGGTGACGGGGATCAGGTCGTAGATCACCGAGACGATCCCCACGCCGTCGCGCTTGAGCTGTTCGGCCAGGGGGAAGAAGTCCGCGTGCCAGGAGGAATCGAGCAACACCAGTTGATCCCCCGGCCGGTGCGGCAAGGGCACGCAGCGCTTGGGCAGTTCGTGGGCGTGGATCCTGCGGATCAGGCGCAGCGGCGCGCCGAAGCAGGCCATCGAGCTGAGCCGATACGCCACATAGGCGGCGCGCTTGACCCAACGCGATTGCCCGGCCAGGCGCCGCTCGGCGGCTCGATACAGCTGCTGGAAGCGCTGCGCGCCATGCTCCAGGCGCACGCCCAACCCGGTCAGGCCATCGAGGTAGCGGGCGTTGAGTGGCGTCAAGCTGAGCACGCGGTACAACTTGCCGTTGAACATCGCCACGGGGATGTACTCCGCCGCGTCGGTGCTGGCCGGCAGTTGCCGGATGACGTTGCGCACCACGCGTTGGATGCCCGAGTTGACCTTGGGGTGCTCGAACACGTAGGTACATTCGATCAACAGGCGCGTCATGGCGTGGCCTGCGAGGTAATCGATGCGTTGGGCTGGCCGTCGCCTCGCTGGATGCTGGCCTGGGCATCGAGCCAGGAGCAGCCGACGAAGTCTTCGCGACGGTTGTTGATAACGTGGAACACCAAGCCGTAGTCGCGCCACTCGAAGTTGCGGTCCAGGTGCGAGTCCAGGCGCGACAGGCTCAGGCTCACGGAGTAGTTGCCAGTGCCCAGGCGCATATCGAAGGCGAAGCGGTAGGTGATTTTTTCGCCCGCCGCCAGGTCGGTCAGCGGCTGGTCGAGGCGATGGGTGTTGATGCCATACATGGCCTGGCCGAGGCGGTCCTTAATCATGAAGCCCAGGACCATGCGTTCGATGTCCTGGCGTACTTCGACCTCCACTTGCAGCACCACAGGCTGGCCGACTTCGGTGACTTCCACCGCGCGACCATCCGCATTGAGCAGGCGCACATTGAGGATGCCCGCTTCGCCGGTGCCGGAGATGGTGCGCACCTCGCCGGTGTCCAGGGCTTCCTGCTTGACGATCTGGCCTTCGCGCTCGGCCATCATGGCGTGGTAGTAGTCCAGCACTTCCAACGGGTGGCTGTGCAGCACCATGTGCCCGTCCTTGAGCAGGATCGCGCTGTCGCAGATCGACTGGATCGCCGCACGGTCGTGGGACACGATCAGCAGCGTGGAGCCGGCCTGGCGGTACTGGCGGATGCGCTCGAAGCTCTTGTGCTGGAAGTAGGCATCGCCCACCGACAGGGCTTCGTCGACGATCAGGATGTCCGGGCGCCGGGCCGTGGCCACGCTGAAGGCCAGGCGCATCTGCATGCCGCTGGAATAGGTGCGCACCGGTTGGTCGATGGCCTCGCCGATCTCGGCAAAGCTTTCGATGCCGGGCATCAGGGTTTCGATTTCTTCGACCTGCATGCCCAGTAACTGGCCCGCCATAAAGGCATTCTGCCGGCCGGTGAAATCGGGGTGGAAACCCATGCCCAGCTCCAGCAGGGCCGCGACCCGGCCCTTGACCTCGATCTTGCCGCAGGTGGGTTGGGTGGTGCCGGTAATCATCTTGAGCAGGGTGCTTTTGCCGGCGCCGTTGGCGCCGACGATGCCCACGGCTTGGCCCCGGGCGATCTCGAAATCGACGCCCTGCATGATCCAGTGCTGGCGATGACGCTGGGCGCTGAAGGGCACGATCCACTCCAGCAAGCGGCTCCAGCGGTTGGGGTATTGCTTATAGGCCTTGCCCAGGCCGGTTACGCGAATCGCGACGTCTGCCATCAGAGTTCATCCACCATTTCGCCCACCCGTTGGCGGAACAGGCGCATGCCTATCACGCAGAACAACACACCGATCACCAGGGTCGGCAGCAGCGAATTCCACACCGGCCACTGGCCGTAGACGAACAGGTTCTGGTAGCTGTTCATCAGCGCGGTCAGGGGGTTGAGGGCCAGCAGGCGCTGGATAGACTCCGGCAGAATCGCCAGCGGGTACACGATGGGGGTGAACCAGAACCAGAATTGCAGGCAAATGCCGAACAGTTGCCCGACATCGCGAAAGAACACGTTCAGCACCCCCAGGATCATCCCCAGCCCCGCGGCGAACATCACTTGCAGCGCCAGCAGCGGGATCAGCGCCAGCAACGGCAGGCCGGGCCAGCGCCCGGTTATCAGCAGGAAACCCAGGAACAGGCCCAGGATGATGGCGAAGTTGACCGCCGCGTTGCACAGCACGATTACCGGCAGGCAGATGCGCGGGAAGCTGATCTTCTTCAGCAGGTTGGCGTTTTCCAGGAACATGTTCTGGCTGCGCTGGGTGATTTCGCCGAACAGGCCCCAGGTCAGCAACCCCGCGCACAGGTAGATGCTGTAGGCCATGGTGTCGTCCACGCCGGGCAGGCGCGCGCGCATTACCTGAGAGAAGATCACCGTGTAGACGACGATCATCGACAGCGGGTTGAGCACCGTCCACAGCGCGCCGAACAGCGAGTTGCGATAGCGCGACTGGAACTCGCGCTTGACGCTGCCGAGGATGAAATCGCGGTAGCTCCACAGCGAGCGGTAAAGGTTAAGCAGCATTCAGTCCGTCCTGCCGTATTGATCTTCAAAACGCACGATGTCGTCTTCGCCCAGGTACTCACCGCTTTGCACCTCGATGATGACCAGGTCGATCACCCCCGGGTTGGCGAGGCGGTGCTTGTGGCCGGCGGCGATGAACGTGGACTCGTTGCTGTTGACCAGGTGGGCGCCGTCGCCGTTGTTGGTGACCTTGGCCGTGCCCTTGACCACCACCCAGTGTTCGTTGCGGTGATGGTGCATTTGCAGGGACAGCGACGCGCCGGGCTTGACCACGATGCGCTTGATCTTGAAGCCCGGGCCTTCCTCCAGCACGGTGTAGCTGCCCCACGGGCGGCTAACGGTGCGGTGCAGGCGATAGGTTTCGTGGTTCTGCGCCTTGAGCTGCTTGGCCACGCGGCGCACATCCTGCGCGCGGTCGGCGTGGGCGACGAGTATGGCGTCGGGCGTATCGACGACGATCAAGTTATCCACACCCACCGCGGCCACCACCCGGCCTTCGCTTTGTACGAAGTTGCCGTGGCTGTCGATGAACAGCGCCTCGCTGGTGCTGCGGTTGTTCTGCGCATCGGCCGGCACCAGGGCACTGACCGCGTTCCAGGAGCCGATATCGCTCCAGTCGAATGCGGCGGGCACCACGGCGACCTTGTCCGACAGCTCCATCAAGGCGTAGTCGATGGAAATGTCCGGCATCTGGGCGAATTCGTCTGTGGATAACTCTTGCTGCAGGCAGCCACCCGCGTCCACCGGGGCGCTTGCTGCCAGGCAGACGCGGCCCTGCTCCAGCAGCGCGGGGGCGTGGGTGTGCAGTTCGTCGAGCAGGGTCGCGACGCTGAAGCAGAACATCCCGGAGTTCCACAAAAAGTCGCCGCTTTCCAGGTAATCGCGGGCGGTGGCCAGGTCGGGTTTTTCTACGAAACGCTGCACTTTCGTGGCGCCCTGGGCGTCCAGGCTGGCGCCGGCCTGGATGTAGCCAAAACCGGTTTCCGGGGCCGTGGGCACCACGCCGAAGGTCACCAGGTGCCCGGCCCGGGCCAATTGGGTGGCGTGTTCCACGGCTTGGGCGAAGGCGTGCTCGTTCTGGATCAAATGGTCGGCGGGCATGACCACCATGATTGCGTCGTCGCCATGCAGCGCCTGGATCGCCAGCGCCGCCGCTGCGATGGCCGGCGCGGTATTGCGCCCGGCCGGTTCCAGCAGGAAGTGGCCGCGATGGCGCTCCAGCTTGGCCGCTTGGTAGTGGTCCTTGCTCTGGAAGTAGTAGTCGCGGTTGGTCACGGTGACGATATGGCCACTGCCGGTCAGCAGCTTGGCGGCGCGGCGGTAGGTTTTGCCCAGCAGGGTCTGGCCGTCGGGCAGCACCATGAACGGCTTGGGATGGCCCTCGCGGGAAACCGGCCACAAACGGGTTCCGGCGCCGCCGGAAAGAATCACGGGAATCAGCATGCCTTACTCCTTGGCGACGCGTTTCATGTCTGCATCCATCATCATGCAGATCAGGGTCTGAAGATCGGTCTTGGGCTTCCAGCCCAGTATCCGCTGGGCCTTGGCCGGGTTACCCAGCAGCACATCCACCTCGGCTGGGCGAAACAGCGCCGGGTCGACCTTGACGTAATCGCGGTAATTGAGGCCCACGTGATCGAACGCCAGTTGGCACATGTCGCGCACCGTGGTGGTGACGCCCGTGGCCACGACGAAGTCGTCCGGTTGCTCCTGTTGCAGCATCAGCCACATGGCCTCGACGTAGTCGCCGGCAAAGCCCCAGTCGCGGCGCGCATCGATGTTGCCCAGGCGCAACTCCTGCTGCTTGCCTTGCTTGATCCGCGCGGCGGCGTCGGTGACTTTGCGGGTGACGAACTCGATGCCGCGCAGGGGCGATTCGTGGTTGAACAGAATCCCGCTGCTGGCGTGCAGCTTGAAGCTCTCGCGGTAGTTCACGGTGATCCAGTGGCCATACAGCTTGGCCACGCCGTAAGGGCTGCGCGGGTAGAACGGTGTGCTTTCGTCCTGATGCTCGGCCTGGATCAGGCCAAACATCTCGCTGGTGGAAGCCTGGTAGAAACGGCTGTGGGGGCTGAACTGGCGGATCGCTTCCAGCAAGTGGGTCACGCCCAGGCCATCGACGATGCCGGTGGTCACGGGTTGGTCCCAGGATGCGGCGACGAAACTCTGCGCCGCCAGGTTGTAGACCTCATCGGGCGCGGCCTTGATGACGGCACGCTGCACGGAGCAGGCGTCGGCCATGTCGCCGTCCAGGTAGATGATCTGCTCCTCGACGCCCATTTCCCGCAGGCGCCAGCGTGAGTCGCTGCTGCGACGGGCGACAAAACCGTGGACCTTATATCCCTTGTCGAGCAGAAGCTTGGCCAGATAGGCCCCGTCTTGCCCGGTAATCCCTGTTATCAGTGCACTTTTTGTCATTCTTGTCGTACCCGTGACTCCCAGTCGGACAGGATCGCCCGCAGGGATTGTTGTGTAGTGGTGAGCGGCGTCCAGTCTGTGGCCTGTTGCAGCCTGGCAGGGTTGCCACAGACGCGACGTTGTTCTGCGCGGCGCAGGCGCGCAGGGTCTTGGACCAGTTCGATCTCGACGTCGGCGAGGGCGGCGAGTTGTTCGATCAAGTCCCTGATGCTCTGCTCGCGGCCGGAGCAGACATTGTAGATATGCCCCGGGGCGGCGCTTTGCAGCATCGCCAGGTAGGCCGATACCACGTCGCTGACATCGAGAAAGTCGCGGGTGACATCGATATCGCCCACTTCCAGGCGTGGGGCCTGCAAGCCCTGCTGGATTCGCGCGATCTGGCGGGCCGCACTAGCGACCACGAAACTGTCGCTCTGGCCGCTGCCGATATGGTTGAACGGGCGCGCCACCAGCATTGGCCAGCCTTCGCTGATGCCCCATTGCAGGCAGAGGAACTCGGCGGCCACTTTGCTCACCGCGTAGGGGTTGCGCGGGCAGGGCGGCTGCTGTTCGTCGATGGGCAGGGCGGTTTCGCTGACCTGGCCGTAGACATCGCCCGAACTGACGTACAGGAAGGTGCCGGTAAAGCCTCGGGCCTTGAGGGCTTGTAGCAGGTTCAGGGTGCCGAGCAGGTTGACCTTGAGGGTCGCGGCCGGGTCACGAAAGGCCTCGGGCACGAAGGTCTGGCCGGCCAGGTGAATGACGGCGTCCGGCATGTGCGGCCACAGGTTTTCCAGGGTCCTTTCGTCGGAAATATCATAGTCAGAAGGGGCGGGTAAAAGATCCCACACTGAATCAGGACGAATCAGACGAGATTGGATGTGACGTCCTACGAATCCGCTAAGACCCGTAACGAACAGACGCTTTTTCAAACGGCAACCCCCTCCATTAGCAAACTTCGACCTTACCCAGTCTTTGCTGGGAAAAACCGCGAAATTCTGAGGTTTTGCCCAGAAAATACGGCAGGTGAGGTTATTGTTGTATTTGTTTTCCCGTCAATCTGTGCCAATTGGCCAGCAATTTCAACAAGTCCCTTTGTGACCGTCGGGTTCTCCCCAGAGTCGTTCGCTAAATGCCCCGTGGCGGTTCGCGTACCCCGAACGGATGTGTTTAGAATGCGCCTCATCGCCATTATCCAGTGATCGGCGTGGCTGCCCTCCGGCAACGGAAAGCTGACCAATAAAACAAGAACGTAGACGGGTAGAAAAACTTCGGACCGGGCATTGAAGCATCAGGGCCGGCTCGTGGGTTCTACCCTCATTGAGTGAAACCGCCGGATCGCGGTTTCATCGTGGGATGCCATGAATTTCATTCTTTTCTCGCACACACAGATCGGCGCCATCCCATCGGTTGCCGGCCACACGCAATACCCTTACGACCTCGTCCTCAAGGCTTGCCAACCTGTGCTCGAACGCCTGGGGCGGGTGCATGTGGTGCAGTCGACGGCCGAGGTCGATCCGCTGTACCGGCAGTTGCAGGAGCAAGGCCAGGATGGCCTGTTCCTGTCCTTCGCCCCCGTGCACGAAACCGCCGCCGACCTGCGTTGCCCGACGCTGTGCGTCGTCGCCTGGGAGTTCGATTCGATCCCTGACGAGCCATGGGACGACGACCCCGCCCACGACTGGCGGCAGCTCCTGGGCCGTCATGGCCGTGCCATCACTCTGTCGGAACACACCGCCGGCACCGTGCGCAAGGCCATGGGCGAGGACTTCCCGATCCTGGTGCTGCCCGCCATGCAGTGGCCGCAACTGGCCGATCAACCGTTGCCCGCGCCGGTCAAAACCGATTCGCCGATCCAGGTCAAAGGTTGCCTGTTGGACACCCGTACGCTGGGGCTGTCGGTTGATTCCCTGTTGCCCGAGTTGCCGGTGGAGATTACCGCCCAAGAGCAGGCGCGCCTGGATGCCTTGCTGCCGCCGCCGCTGACCCCGCGCCGGCGCGTGGTCATTGCCCGCCATTACCTGCGCCTATGGCTGTTGCACCGCTTGGGCCGCGAGGTGGCGCCGAGCCCCAGCGACGACCGCCGTTACCTGGGCCACTGGTACTGGGAAGGCGTGCGCGACCTGCTGCCCGATACCCTGCACCAAGCCCTGGCAAAACACCTGCCCAGCGTCGCCGCACCGCTGCCGGTGCCTGAGCCGCAAGTGCCGGTGCTGGATTTGCCCGACACCCAGCACTGGGTGCAAACCGACGTCAGCGGCGTGGTCTACGTCAGCACGTTCAACCCGCAGGAAGGCCAGAACAACTGGCCGCAACTTATCAGCGCGTTTTGCTGGGCTTTTCGCGATACGGCGGATGCAACGCTGATCCTGCGTATCGAAGGCTGCCCGCTGGCGGCGTGCTACACGCCGCTGCTCACCGTGCTGACGCAGCTGTCGCCATTTTCCTGCCGGGTCATGGTCATGTACGGCGAACTGGACGCGGCGCAACAGGCCCAGCTTCAAAACGCCGCCAGTTTCTACGTGAACGCCTCACGCGCCGAGGCGGTGTGCCTACCGTTGATGGCGTTTATGGCTGGCGGCGTGCCGGCCATTGCGCCGGCCCACAGCGCTTTGGGCGATTACATCGACGACAGCGTGGCCTTTGTGGTGCCCTCGAGCGAAGAGCCGGCGTTGTGGCCCCACGACACCCGCCAGCTCAACCGCACACGCCGCCACCGCCCGGACTGGGGCGCACTGAAAAACGCCTTCCAGGCCAGCTATCGCCTGGCCCGTACCCAGCCTGATGCCTACGCGCAAATGGCCGCCGCCGCCCAGGCGCGGATGCAGGCGTACTGCGCGGTGACGGTGTTGCAGCAGCGCGCGGCGATCTTCTTCAACCTGCCCCTGGCGGACGAACCGGCGACGGCTGCGGCCCGCCACGCGGCGGAGCAAGCCTGATGCTGATCCTCATTCATTCGGAAACCAACCAACGCACCATCGCCCAGAACCTGGGGCGTTCGGAATACAGCTACTACTTCGTGCTCAAGGAGTACCGCCCGGTGCTCGAACGCTTGGGCACAGTGGTGGAAGTCACCGACCCGGACGAAGAAGTCGACCGCCTCTACGCCGAGTGCCAGGCCCGGGGCGAGGACTGCGTGTTCCTGTCGTTTTCGCCGCCGCACCGCACCATGACCCACTACGCGTGCCCGACCCTGCCGGTGTTCGCCTGGGAATTCAGCACCATTCCCAACGAGAGCTGGTACGCCGACCCGCGCAATGACTGGCGCATCGTGCTGCGCTCCACCGGCGCGGCGATCACCCACTCCACCTACACGGTCAAGGCTGTGCGCGACGCCATGGGCGCCGACTACCCGATCTGCGCGATCCCGGCGCCGGTCTGGGACCGTTTCGCCGCCCGTGGCCGGCAACTCGACTGCCAGCCCCAGGCCCGCCAGGTGCGCCTGACCCTCAAGGGCCTGCTGGTGGACAGCCGCCAGCTCGACCTGCAAGCCTTCGCCCCGGCCGCGATTCGCAGCGGCCCCGGCATCGACTTCACGGCACCTGCGCAAACGCGCGAGTTGGTGCTGGATGGCGTGGTCTACACCTCGGTGTTCAACCCCTGCGACGGGCGCAAAAACTGGGAAGACATGCTCAGCGCCTTCTGCACCAGTTTTCGAGACGTGGAAGACGCCACCCTGGTGCTCAAGCTCACCCACCACGACGCCGAGCAGGCGCTGACCGGCATCCTCCATCACCTCTACCGGAACCAGCCGTACCGCTGCCGCATCGTGCTGATCTACGGCTACCTCGCCGACGCGGACTACGAGCGCCTGGTACAAGCCACCAGCTACGTGGTGAACACCTCCTACGGCGAAGGCCAGTGCCTGCCGCTGATGGAGTTCATGTCGTGCGGTAAACCGGCCGTGGCGCCGCGTAACACGGCGATGATCGACTACATCGACCCCGACAACGCTTTCATCATCGACTCCACCGAAGAACTCACCGCGTGGCCCCACGACCCCCGCTCGGCCTATCGCACCTTGCGCTACACCGCCAATTGGGAGTCGATCTGCCGGGCGTTTCGTGCCAGCTACCAAGTGGCCACGGGCGACGGCGAACGCTATGGGCAGATGTCCGAGCACGCGGTGCGTAGCCTCGAACATTTTTGTAGCCAGGCCACCGCCGCCGAACGGCTGGCGCCGTTCTTCGCCCAGTTGCTGGATCGCCACAAGACCCACGGCCACCCGCCTGACCTGGTCGCCGCCGAGCGCCTACGCCTTGCCAGCGGCGGGCCGATCGTCATGGACGACCCTTCGCCGCGTGACGTGGGCCTGCAAGACGCGGTGCTCGACGGCTGGTATCAGAACGACACAGGCGAGTTGCTCAAGGGCTTTGCCATCACCCCGGACGACACCCTGCTCGACGTCGGTTGTGGGGAGGGCGGTTCGGTGCTGTTCGCGGTGCGCCAGGGCGCGTCGGTGATTTTCACCGACAGCGAATTCGACAAGGTCCATGAGCTGGCGCAACGGGTGGCCAGCGAAGCCCGGGCGCCGTGCCTGGGCCTGGTCAGCAACAGCTTGCCGTTGCCCCTGAGCGACGGCTGCGCGAGCAAAGTGGTGTGCACCGAGGTGCTGGAGCATGTCGACGAGCCAGAAGCCTTTATGGCCGAACTGGTGCGCATGGGCCGCCCGGGTGCGCAGTTTTTAATCAGCGTCCCGGACCCGGTGGGCGAGCACCTGCAAAAAGGCATCGCGCCGCCGGGCTATTACCAGTCGCCGAACCATATCCAGATCTTCTCCCGCGAGCGCTTTGCGGCGTTGATCGAAGATGCCGGGTTGGTGATCGAACATCGCCAATCCTGCGGGTTCTTCTGGGTCATGGGGATGATCTTCTTCTGGGCCAGCGAACGGGCCGCCGGCAAGGACTTGAGCGGCGCGGTGCGCGACCGCATCCACGCGCCCTACCCGCCGCTGATGGAAGGCTGGGCGCAGGCTTGGCAGGGTTTGCTCGACCAGCCCAACGGCTTGGCGGTCAAGCAGTTGCTCGATGAGTTCATGCCCAAGAGCCAGGTCATCATTGCCCGCAAGCCCGAGGCCGCGTCATGAGCCTCAAGCGGATCATGGACATCGAGGTGCTGCGAGGCATCGCGGTGCTGGGCGTGGTGCTGCACCACATGCGCGACAACCTGTTCCTCGGTACCGCGTCCTGGCTCGAAGCCCTCGATCCGCGCGCGCAATTCTGGTGGGGCGTGGACCTGTTTTTCGCCATCTCCGGGTTCGTCATCGCCCGCAGCCTGATCCCCACCTTGCAGGGCTGCACCACGCGCCAGGCGTTCTGGCAGCAGGCGCGCAGCTTCTGGATTCGCCGGGTGTTCCGCCTGCTGCCGGCGGCGTGGCTGTGGCTGGTGGTTATCCTGCTGGCGGCGCTGCTGTTCAACCGCTCCGGCGCATTCGGCTCGTTGCATGCCAACGTGCAGGCGACCCTGGCGGGGCTGCTGCACTACGCCAACTTCCGCTTTGCCGATGCGCTGTTCAATTACGAGTACGGCGCCAGTTTCGTCTACTGGAGCCTGGCGCTGGAGGAACAGTTCTACCTGCTGTTCCCGCTGCTGATCCTGCTGTTTCGCCAGCGCCTGGCCTGGGCCTTGGCGGTGTTGGTGCTAGCGCAATTGTTCATCGAACGGGGCTCACTGCTGATGGCCGTGCGCACCGATGCCTTGGCGTTGGGCGTGCTGCTGGCGATTTGGAGCGCCAAGCCGAGTTACCAACGCCTGGAGCCGACCTTCCTGCGCCGCGGTTGGCTGGGGCTGGCGCTGCTGGTGCTGGCCAGCGGCGTGCTGGGCCTGTTGGCGGCCAAGCGCTTGCTGCCGGAATACCGGATTGGCGCGATTGCAGTGATCTGTGGGGTGCTGGTGTGGGTCGCGTCCTACAACCGCGACTACCTGTTCCCACGGGGCAAACTCAAAGACCTGCTGACCTGGGTCGGCAGCCGCTCCTATGGCATCTACCTGATCCACGTGCCGGTGTACTTCTTCCTGCGCGAAGTGTGCTTTCGCCTGCAAGAGGCGGGCGGGCCCAACCCTTACGCCTACCCGTGGCTGCTGCTGGGCCTGGCGCTGGGGTTGATCGTGGTGCTCAGCGAACTGAGCTACCGCCTCGTCGAACTGCCCATGCGCAACCGTGGCTCGCGGTTGGTCAAACGCCTCGAAAGCCGCCGCCAGGGCGAAGAAAACGCCGCCGCCATTGCTCGCCAGCCTATGCCTGAGTAGGCTGGCGGGCCTCGCCAGCAGTTGTGGGAGCGAGCCTGCTCGCGATGGCCCCGGTGCATTGATGCTGATGTGACTGGAGCATCGCTGTCGCGAGCAGGTTCGCTCCCTGAGGGTGTTTTTTTTTTCGCTCAAGGCCCCTATGTTCACCTCCCTTTTCCTTCGCGGCCCCGCCCTGGCGGCGCTGTTTGCCTTGCTCGGGGCGTGCAGCCCTGTAGACGCACCGCCCCTGGACCAACAGCTCTACGTCTGGCAACGGCAATGGACCGCTGCCCACGACGAGGCGCTGGCCCACACCCGTGATGACTTTTCCACCCTGCGCGTGCTGGCGCTGCAAGCCTTCCCCGGGGACGGCTGGCGGCGGGCGCGGGTCGAGGGTGCGCTGCTCAAGCGCGATGGCCGCCCGCTGATTGCGGTGATCCGCCTCGACGGCCAGTTGCCGGCGCTTGATTCTCAGGACATCACCGCGCACATCCAGCAACTGCTGGCCGACTGGCAAGCCTTGGGCCTGAACGTGACGGGCGTGGAAATCGACCACGACGCCGGCAATGCGCGGCTGGCGGGCTACGGGGCGTTTCTCCAGGGCCTGCGCGCCAGCCTGCCGCCCAGGTTGAAGCTGAGCATCACCGCGCTGCCCGCGTGGCTGGCCAGCCCCGACCTGCCGGCGTTGCTGCACAGCGTGGACAGCAGCGTGCTGCAAGTGCACGCCGTGAGCCGCCCAGAGCTGGGGCTGTTCGACCCGGCCCAGGCGAAAACCTGGGCCGCAGGCTGGAGCCGCGTGACCGACAAACCCTTCTACCTGGCCTTGCCCGCCTACGGTGTGGGCCTGCTGACCAGCGGCAGCGGCGCCCCGCTGGTGGAAAGCGAAGTGCCTCTGGAGCGCGCTGGTCAGCGCCGCGAATTAATGGCCGACCCCGTGCAACTGGCCGCCCTCGCCGCGCAACTGCGCCAGGCACCGCCGGCCCATCTGGCGGGGTTGATTTGGTTCCGCCTGCCGCTGGCCGGGGATCGCCGCGCCTGGAGCTTGGCGACCCTGCGCGCCGTGGCGCGGGGCGATGCCTTGCACAGCCCGCTGCAACTGCACCTGAGCGAGCGCGCCGGGCTCTATGACATTCGCCTGGGCAACGACGGCAACCTCGACAGCCCCTTGCCCGAACGCCTGGAACTGGCGGTCGGCGAATGCGAGGCGGTGGATGCCCTGGCCGGCTACGCCGTGCAACGAAACCCCGGACAACTTGTCTTTACCCGTCTGCAACAAGGCCGTTTGCCAGCAGGCGCCTCGCGCGCTATCGGCTGGGCCCGCTGTACAAAAATCGATCAAGGAGCTTCACATGTTCGTCTCTAAATGGCCGCGTCACCTGCTGTGCCTGAGCCTCAGCCTACCGCTGGGCACGGCGCTGGCCTGCGGGCCGGACTTCCCCATGCGCCTGCTGGACAACCGCGGCGCGACGCTGGGGCAATTGCCCGAAACCGAGTTCGGCAATGAAATCACCCGTTTGGGCCAACGCATCCCCGGGTTGAAGGACGCCAGTGCCCTGACCTACAACCCCGACGAAAGCTACTACGCCGCGCCCACCGACCAGGCTGCGCGGGACAAGGCCGAGCAATTGGGCCTGACCCCGCCGCAGCAGGCATTGGTGGGCCGCTTGCGGCAATTGAGCGATGCCCGCGAAGTCGAGGCGCAAGGCGCGGGCCTGCCCTATGAATTGAGCTTCTACACCGCCGGCGCCGTGGCGTTCGCCGCCGGCGACCATGAACTGGCCGCCGCCTACCTGCGCAAAGTGCTGGCGCTGCCCAGCGAGTTGCGCCCGCTGCGCAGCACCTGGGCCGCTTATTCCCTGGGCCGCGCGCTGTATGCCTTGAGCCTCGATGACAGCGAACCCCTGCACCGCGCCCAGTTGCGCAGCCAAGCCATCCAGGCGTTCGAACAGGCCCGGCAGATGAGCATCGAAGGCCTGAGCGACCCGCTGGAACTGGGCGTGGCCAGCCTCGGTGAACAGGCCCGCGTGGCCAAGGCCAGTGGCGACTGGAACGGCGCCATCGGCCTGTACGCCGCGCAAAACCTGCACGGCTCAGCGGTGGGCTACAGCTCCCTCAAGCAAGTGGCAAGCGAACTGCGTGCCTTGCCCTCCGAGCAATTGGCCCAGCAACTCCAGGGCAAACCGGTGCAGACCCTGCTCACGGCATCCCTTATCAGCCGCTTGGGCTGGTCGTTCGGCGACCAACCCAGCGGCGAAAAAAACCTCATCAAGCTGCTGCAAAACAGCACCCAGGGCAGCCTGGAAAACGCCGATCGCCTCGCGGCGTTGAACTACCAGCAGGGCGACTACGCCCAAACCCAGGCCTTCCTCGAACACGCTGGCGACAGCGGCCTGGCCTGGTGGCTGCGGGCCAAACTGGCGTTGCGCGCCGGCGATAAAAGCGCCGCCGCCAGCGCCTATGCGCAAGCGGCCAAGGCCTTCCCCCAGGAAGAGTCGTGGGGCCTGCAACGCGGGCCGGATGGCGACCTGGAATCGCTGCAACCGCGCTGCCGGGTGGAAGGCGAGAGCGCGATCCTGGCCCTGGAGCGCGGCGATTACCTGCAAGCCTTCGAGCAGCTCTATCGCAGCCAGGATGTCTATTGGTTCGACGCCGCCACCGTGGCCGAGCGGGTGCTGACCCTCGATGAACTCAAGCAGTACGTTGATGCCCAGGTGCCGGCGCCGCCGCAATTGAGTGACGAGGACCGCGCCAACTACGTGCCGCTGCCGGTGGCGGCGCGCCTGCGTAACTTATTGGGGCGGCGGATGATGCGCGAAGGGCGCTTCGACGAGGCACTGGCCTACTTCGCCGACCTTGAGGTGCGCGGTGCGGCCCAAGGTTATGGCGAGTTGCGGCGCGAGGCCGAGTCCAGTTGGCTGCCTGGCAGCCGCGCCCCGGCGTACTACTGGGCGGGCACTTTGGCGCGGGACCACGGGATGGAGTTTTTGGGCTATGAAATGGCCCCGGACTTCGCCTCGCTCGATGGCGGCTTCAGCCTGGGCGGCGACGCGCTCGTGGCCGGGGATTTTGTCAGTGCCGGCGAAGTACAGCGCCATCAGGCCAGCGCCGCCCAACCGGACGAGCGCTACCACTACCGCTGGGTCGCCGCCGACCTGGCCAACCGCGCCGCCGACTTCCTGCCCCACACCAGCCAGGCCTTTGCCGCCGTGCTATGCCACGCAGCCACCTGGACCCGCGGCAGCGAACAGGAGAAAACCTACTACCGCCGCTACGTGGCCCAAGGGCCTTACGTGTGGTGGGCGGAGAACTTCGGCTCCCAATGCCAGGCCCCGGATTTCAGCGGGATCAACCAGCGCTACGTGACCCAGGCCGTCGGCGAGGTGCGCGCGCAACTGCGGCCGTACAAAACCTGGGTGACCTACGGTGGTGTAGGGGTGTTCGTCGCGGCGGGGCTGTGGCTAATCAGCCGGCGGCGTAAGGCTTGAGGCCCCTTCGCGAGCGGGGTCGCTCCCACAGGGTTGTATGGCCGCTGTGGGAGCGAGCCCGCTCGCGATAACGCCCTCAAGTCCACCAATAGCGCACCAGATGAAAGAAGATCGGTGCGGCGAAGCACACCGAGTCGAGGCGGTCGAGCATACCGCCGTGGCCCTCGATCATGTGGCCCCAGTCCTTCACCCCGCGGTCGCGCTTGATCGCGGACATCACAATGCCCCCGGCGAACCCCAGCAGGTTGATAAGCAGGGCGATGAGGAACGATTGCCACGGGTTGAACGGGGTGATCCACCACAACGCCGCGCCGATCAGCGACGCCAGCAGCACGCCGCCGACAAAGCCTTCGACGGTTTTCGACGGCGACAACCGCGGGGCGATCTTGCGTTTGCCAAACAGCTTGCCGCACACGTACTGGAGCACATCCGAGAGCTGCACCACGATCACCAGGTAGGCGATCAGCAGCAGGTTGCGGCCCTCGTAGCCGGCGATGTCCAGGGTCAACAGCGCGGGCACGAATGACACGCAGAACACGGCGATCATCAGCCCCCACTGCACCTTCGACGCGCGTTCCAAAAAGTGCGTGCTGTCACCGCCCAGGGACGCGAGGATCGGCAGCAGCAGGAACACGTAGACCGGAATGAAGATCGAAAACAAGCCGTACCAGTCGAAGTAGATCAGCAGGTATTGCAGCGGCAGGGCCAGGTAGAACGCGGCCACCAGCGCCGGGTAATCGCTGCGCCGGGTGGGGGTGAGGGTCATGAATTCGCGCAGGGCGTAGAACGACACCGCGTAGAACAACAGGATCACCGCACTGGTGCCCAGCCAGAAGGCGATGCCGATCACCAGCACCATCACCCACCAGGCGTTGATGCGGGCGTTGAGGTTGTCGATCACCGGGTTGGGCGTGCCACGGTTGCGCAGTTTCAGCAGGCCGCCGATCAACGAGGCCAGCAGCAGAATCACGCCGATGCCGGCGAACAACAGTTGGGTTTGCTTATCCATTTACGCCTGCTCCGGGGCCAGGGCTAGCAGCGAATCGCGGCTGCGGGCCAGAAACTGCTCTTTGCTTTCGTCTTCGCCCAGGGCCAGCGGCGCGCCAAAACTCAGGGTGCACAGCAGTGGCAGGGGCAGCACGCGGCCCTTGGGCATGACGCGGTTGAGGTTGGCGATCCACACTGGCACCAGTTCGGCCTGGGGATAGGCCTGGGTGAGGTGGTAGAGGCCACTCTTGAACGGCAGCAAGCCGTCCTCCAGGTTGCGGGTGCCCTCGGGGAAGATAATCAGCGAATCGCCGTTTTCCAGGGCATCGAGCATGGGTTGTAGCGGGCTGCTGGTGGCGTCCTTGCGGTCGCGGTCCACCAGCACACCGTGGAACACCCGGTTGATGATGTAGCGGCGCAACGGGCTCTTGAGCCAGTAATCGCTGCCTGCTACTGGCCGCGTGGCGCGGCGCAGGGCCGGCGGCAGCGAGGCCCAGAGCAGGACGAAATCGCCGTGGCTGCTGTGGTTGGCGAAGTAGATGCGTTGCACCGGCGTCGGCGCGCAACCGAGCCACAGGCTGCGCGCGCCCGTGACGGTGCGTGCAGCGGAGGTGATGAGGGTAGCGACCAGAGGTTCGAGCATGGGCATTCCTTATCCGGCAAAAGACACAAGCAAACCCAGTGTGAGCAGGGCTTGCGCACCGACCGCCAGGGCCTGGCGCCGCAGCAGCGCCAGAGCGCCCCGCGTGCGTTCGGGCCATGGCCGCGCGGTGCGGGTGGGGGCGAGCAGGCCGAGGCTGACCAAGGCTTGATCGAGGTCGCGGGTTTTTTCCGCCAGCGCTTGCGGGTCGTCCGCCAGGCGCTGGAACAACTCGGCGTCGAAGGCCACGCGCAGGGCCCAGTACTTCTCCAGCAAGCCCAGCACCAGCAGCGCCGCGCTCCAGGCCAGCAGCCAAGGGTTGGGCGGCGCGAGCCAGGCCTGGGCCAACGCGCCGGCCACGGCCAGTACCGTCAGCGCCGTGGCCAGGTGATCCAAGCCTCTGCCTTGGCGCAGCAGGGCGGCAACGCTGAACAGGGTCATGTCAGTGGCCATGGGGTTTCTCCAACTGCGCGGCAAACTGCGCAAGCACCTGGCGATGGGCGGCGTGCAGCACCACCTGCGGGCGGGCGCGTTGCAACTGGATCAGCGCCGCTTCGACGCTGACGGCACGGCCACTGAATAGCAGCCAAGCCGCCACCGCGGTGGCACTGCGCGAGTAGCCCAGGGCGCAGCACACCAACAGCGGGCCCTGTTGGCGCAAGCGGTCGATGGCTTGCGCGGCGCTCAGGCACTGCTCGACGCTGGGCGGCGTCAGGTCCAGCACCGGCACGCTGCAATAAGCTACGCCACGGGCCGGCAGCGAGGCCTCGGCGCACAGGTCCAGCACCGCGCTGAAGGGGCTGGCTTCCAGCTCTGCCGGGGTGGGAATGCGCCCCAGCCACACGCCATCGACCACTTCATCGGGTTGCGGATGGGCGCGGGTCCATAGCCGCGAATTGATCCACACCGCGGCCAGGTACGGCGCCAGCAGCCAGCGCACGGCGGCGCTCAAGTTGCCATCGGCGTCTTTCTGAAAGCCTTCGGCGCCGAGCGCGGCGTAGTTCAGCGCCACCAGCAGCAAGGCCACGGCGGGCCAGATCAGCCACAGGCCCCAGCCGCCGAGCAACCCCGCCAGCGCACCGAACAGCGCCGCGCCCAGGGCATAGCGCACGGCCAACCGGCGCCGCTGCGGGGCTGCGCTCAGGCGCAGGCGCGCCAGTGGGCTGGGCCGGTCCAGCGGCCACAGCCACACGCACAGCCAACCGGCGAGGGCGCCGGTGGGCACGTCGACGAAGTGGTGTTGGTAAGTGGTCAGCACCGAGACGCCGATCAACGCGAACCAGCCATGCACCAGCCACCGCCACAGCCCTTGGGTGTGGCGCGCAAAGCACACCCACAGCACCACCAGCAGGGCGATGTGCAGGGACGGCGCCTGGTTGAACGGCTTGTCGAACCCCGTGAGCACGTCGAACAACCAACCGAACACGCCGTCCAGTTCCGGGCGCTGGAAGGTGAAGCGCAACGGCCAGAGCAAAAAGCAACTCACCGCGATGGCTTGCGCGCTGAGCAGGCGCAAGGCGTGGCGCTTGAGTTCGGCACGGCTGTTGGGCAGCAGCAGGGAAAAGCCGTAAAGCAGGTCGATGGACCAGTAGGGCACGATGGTCCAGGCCCAGAACGGCATATGGCTTTCCCAGGCGAACACCAGGCTCGGCACATCGCTGCGCTGGGCGGTGACCCACGTGGCGAAACCGTAGGTGGTGAAGAACAGCGGCGCCAACAGCAGCAGCCACAGCAGCGCCGGTTTGAACAGCCCGGGTTCGCGGGCAGTGGCGCCCATCATTGCACCCGCTGTGCCAGGGACACGCTGAAAATCCCCCATTCATCGACGCGCATGGTGAGTTTGCGAAAGCCTGCGGCTTCGACCAATTGGTCCATTTCCGCCTGGCTGCGGCGGCGCATTACCCAGGCCTGGCCCTGGCGGTGGCTGGTCAGGGCACGGGCGATCAGCTCCAGTTGCGGGTGCCACGGCTGGCCGGTGTACACCAGGTAACCGCCCACCGGCACCGCGTCGCCGAGCCCGGCCAGTGACTGGCCGACCATGGCGTTATCGGCGAACAACTCATACAAACCGGAAACCACCGCCAGGCTTGGCTTGGGCTCCAGGGCCGCGAGGTCGGCGCGGTCGAAGGCGTCGGCCTTGATGAAGCGGGCGATGGTGCCCAGGCCTTTTTCTTCGATCAGCGCGCTGCCGTCGCGCACGTTGATGTCGCTGTAGTCGCGCAACAGGATCGATTCGGGCAACGGGCTTACACCCTGCAAGGCTTCAAGGATGTAGCGGCCGTGGCCGGCGGCGATATCGACGATGCGCACGGCTTGCCCGGCGTCGCGCAGGCGTTGCATGGCCAGGCGTAGCAGTTCTTCGACGTGCAACTTGCGTTGGCGGATGCCGCGCCAGCCGATGGAGTTGAGGTAGTTCTGGTCGATCATCCGGCCCAGGGCGGTGTGCCCGGTGGGGCGGTTGCGGTAGACGTAATCCAGGGTGCTGCCGGAGTCGAAACCGGTGTCAAAACCCAGCTTCACCCCGGCCGACAGCTTGCTGCCCAGGCCCATGCTGGCGCGGGTCATGCGCCAGTACAGGTCGCGCAGTGAGTTGTGGGGCAGGGGCGCGGCCAGGGCTTCGGACTCGGCGCACAACACGCCAACGCGGTCGGCGTCCAGCAGGCTGGGGCGGCTCAGCGGGCGGGCGAAGTTGTGCAGGATAAAGCGCCGCGCACTGGCCACCGCCGAGGCGCGGTCGCGCTCGCCGAGGGTGTCGTGGAAAAAACCGGGGAGGATGTGCTGCTCTTTTTGCAGGCTGCCCAGGCGCTGGAAGAATTGCTCCTGGGGTTTGCGGTGCACGACGAAATCGCTGCCGGAAATCAGCAACTGGGTGGGCACCTGAATCGCCTGGGCGTCGGCGACCACTCGGTCGGCGGCCTCGTACAGGCCCAGCAGCACATTCACCGAGATCGCCTTGGTGATGAGCGGGTCGCTGTCGTAGCTTGCGACGCGCTCCGGGTCGTGGCTGAGGAAGCGCGCCTTGACGTAACTGTTGACGAAGAAGTTGCCGCGCAATTTGCGCATCAACGCCAGGCCCGGGCGAGCGAAGGGCACATACAACTTGACCTTGAAGGCCGGCGAGGCCAGCACTTGGGCGCGGATACGCGGCGCGTAGTCGTGCACCCAAGTGGCAGCGATCACCGCGCCGACGCTTTGCGCGATCACGGCGATGTTTTCTTCGCCAATACCGTGGCTGGCGCCCAGGTGATCGCAGAAGGTCTGCACGTCGCGCACGCTGGTGGCGAAGCTTGGGCTGTCGCCACGGGCGCCAGGGGACTGGCCATGGCCGCGGGCGTCCCAGGCGAAAAAGTCGAACCCGGGCAGGTCGAGTTCCTGCACCAGGTGGGCGATGCGCCCCGAGTGTTCGTGGCCACGGTGGAACAACATCACCGCTTGGCGCGGTTGCCCGGGTTCCTGGGTGATCGCGGGCCAATGGCGGTAGAACAGCTCTACGCCGTCGTGGGTGGTGAAGGTCAACTGTTGGGTGTCACGCATGGCGATGTCCTTATGCGCAAGGCTTGGCTTGGGAAGCTTCTTTGAGGCCCTCGCGGACCCGTTTGACCAGCGTCACGACCGACAGGCCGGCAATTGCCAGCAACAGGCCATTGAGCCAACCGGTGGAGTACCAGCCGAGGGCGATGGCGGTGGCCATGAAGCCGAAGAGAAAAGCGCGGTCGCTTTTGCCCGTGGGCCCGTCATAGCGGCGGCTGGCACCCACCATCGGGCCAAGCACACCGGCGTATTCGACGAACGCCGCCAACAGCGCGACTGCCACCACCAGCATCGGGCTGACCCCAGGCACCCAGGCGAACGGCAAGATCAGCGCGGCATCGGCCACCACGTCGCACAGTTCATTGAGGTACGCGCCCAAGGGCGATTGCTGGCCGAATTCGCGGGCGAGCATGCCATCCACGGCGTTGAGCGCCATGCGCACAATCATCCACAGCGGCACCAGGGCGAACAGCCACAGGTGATCGGCAAAGCAGGCAATCAGCACGCCGATCAGCACCGACACCACTGCGGCCAGCACCGTGACCTGATTGGCGGTGGTGCCGTTGTCGTACAGGCGTTGTACCAAGGGGCGCAGCAGGTTCTGGAAGCGGGGCTTGAGTTGGTAGATGGAGAGCATGGGTTTGACCTTTCCTTGTCTTGCGCAAACGAGCGTGGATTATTGCCACAAATGCCCGGCACGCGGTGTTTAAAAACTACCAACGGTGGCGGGCTGTCAGTACGACGCTCGCTGGCGAGGAAAAGGCAGATCCACACGGCATTCAAGCCACAGAGCATTCGGAGCGTTCCACGTGGAACACATTTTTTCAGGGGCCTGTAACGGGCGGATAGGGCTTCTCTCTAGAGCTCTGTCGCAACCGAACATTGGGTTCGGTCGATTTCCCAACGTCTTATCGAGGATTCACCCCATGACCATCAAAACCACCGCTACTGGCGCCGCTCTCGCCTTCGCTGCTGCCACGCTATTTGCCGGTGTCGCCACCCAAGCTCAGGCTGCTGACGACGCCAAGGTGCATTGCTACGGTGTGACCTCCTGCAAAGGCATGAACGACTGCAAGACCGGCGACATCTCCTGCAAAGGCCAGGCAGCTTGCAAAGGCCAGGGCTTCAAGAGCATGACCAAGGCAGAGTGCGACGCAGCCGGTGGCAAAGTCGGCGAGTAACCCACACCTCGGTGGTGGCGCAGCGGCGAATCCGCCCCTGCGCCTTTTTTATTCAAGGAATTCCCCCCATGTCTGTTTCCCTTCCAGGTCCGGGCTACGGTCTGGGCCTGCGCAGTGCCTACTACGCGCAGATACTGGAGCAATCGCCGCCGGTGGACTGGTTCGAGATCGTCTCCGAAAACTACATGGTCCAGGGTGGCAAGGCCTTGTACTACCTGGACGCCATCGTCGAGCGCTACCCCGTGGTGATGCACGGTGTGTCCTTGTCCATTGGCGGGCCCCATGCCCTGGACCGCGATTACCTCGATCGCCTCCAGCACCTGGCTGAGCGCGTGCGGCCGGCCTGGGTGTCCGATCACCTGTGCTGGAGCCGTGGCGACGCGCACCAATTGCATGACCTGCTGCCGCTGCCCTACACCGAAGAAAGCCTGCACTACGTCGCCGCGCGGGTGCGCCAGGTGCAGGACGTGTTGCAGCGGCCCTTGGTGCTGGAGAACGTTTCCAGCTATGTGCGTGCAGGCGCCGACGAGTTCAGCGAGTGGGCGTTTCTCGCCGCCCTCAGTGACCTCAGTGGCTGTGAGCTGCTGCTGGACGTCAACAACGTCTACGTCAGCTCCCGCAACCATGGGTTTGACCCTTGGGCGTTTATCCAGGCCTTGCCGGCCCACCGCATCCGCCAACTGCACCTGGCGGGCCACAGCGACTATGGCGACTACGTGATCGACACCCACGACGCGCCGGTCAGCGACCCGGTGTGGGCGCTCTACCAACGCACCCTTGCGCACCTGGGGCCGGTGGCCACGTTGCTGGAGCGCGACGACCATTTCCCGCCCTTCGAAGAATTGCTGGCAGAACTGCAAACCGCCCGTGAACTGGGGCAAGCGGCATTGGCGGGGAGATCGCAATGAGCTTGAACGAATGGCAACAGGCTTTTGAACAGTACCTGCTGGGCCAATCGGCAACGGCCGCCCCGGCGCTGATTGGCAGCCTGATCGGCGGCCCGAGCCTGGACGTGAGCGGGGGGCTGGCGATTTACCACAACGCCTACCAGGCGCGGTTGCTGGAGGTGCTGCGCGGCGACTATCCGACCGTTCACCATTGGCTGGGGGACGAAGAGTTCGATCGACTGGCCCTGGCCTACGTGCGCCAGTCGCCGTCGGCGCACTTCAGCCTGCGCTGGCTGGGCCGGGGGTTCGCACAATTCATCAGCCGCCACCTGGTGCCCGAGCAGGGCGCGCCGCTGGCGGAGTTGGCGCAATTGGAGTGGGCTTTTACCTTGGCCTTCGACGCGCACAACGGCATGCCCTTGACCCTGGAACAGATGGCTCGCTTGCCGCCTGTCGAATGGCCGGGCCTGCGGGTACAGCGCCACCCCAGCGTGCAACTGCTTGAATGCCACTACAACAGCCTCGCCTTGTGGCAAGCGGTGAAGGCGCAAACCGAGTTTCCCGGCAGCCATCGTTTGCCCACCGCCGAAACCTGCCTGGTGTGGCGCGCCGAGCGCCACTGCCAGTACCGCAGCCTTCCCGCGCCTGAGGCGTGGGCCTTTTGTGCGATGGTCGAGGGGCGCTGGAGTTTTTCCGAACTGTGCTGCGAATTGGCAGTCACCTATAGCGAGGAGGCCCCGCTGCAAGCGGCAACGTGGCTCAAGCAGTGGGTGCACGATGGCCTGCTGCAACGCAGAGTCTGACCCGGTTTGCGGCCAGTTCGTGAGCCGCTGTTTTTTCCGGATGGTCTACCCTCATTTTTCAGGTGTCTGACACAAGGGAGGTTTGCCATGCTCGCGCAACTACCGCCGGCCTTGCAGAATCTGCAGTTACCGCTGCGCCTTAGGCTCTGGGATGGCCACGAATTCAACCTGGGCCCGGAGCCCAGCGTCACTATCGTGGTCAAGGACCCGCAGTTGGTGACCCAATTCAACCACCCCAGCCTGGACCTGCTCGGGGCCGCGTTCGTCGAAGGCAAGCTGGAACTCGAAGGCTCGATCAATGAGGTGATCCGCGTTTGCGACGAGTGGAGCCAGGCCCTGGTGGCCGAAGACGAACATGGCCAACCCGTGCGCAGCCACCACGACAAGGCCACCGACGCGGCGGCCATTTCCTATCACTACGACCTGTCCAACGCCTTCTATCAGCTGTGGCTGGACAGCGACATGGCCTACTCCTGCGCCTACTTTGAAACCGGCAGCGAAAGCCTGGAGCAAGCCCAACAGGCCAAGTTCCGCCACCTGTGCCGCAAGCTGCGCCTGCAACCGGGCGATTACCTGCTGGACGTAGGCTGCGGTTGGGGCGGGTTGGCGCGGTTCGCCGCGCGGGAATTCGGCGCCCAGGTGTTCGGCATCACTCTGAGCAAAGAGCAACTGAGCATGGCCCAAGAACGGGTGGCGGCCGAAGGCCTGCAAGGCCAGGTCGAACTCAAGCTGCTCGATTACCGCGACCTGCCCCAGGACGGTCGCTTCGACAAAGTGGTCAGTGTTGGCATGTTCGAGCACGTCGGCCACGCTAACCTGGCGCAGTACTGCCGCACTTTGTTCGGCGCGGTGCGCGAGGGCGGGTTGGTGATGAACCACGGCATCACCGCCAAACACACCGACGGCCGGCCAGTAGGGAGGGGCGCGGGTGAGTTCATCGAGCGCTACGTGTTTCCCAATGGCGAGCTGCCGCACCTGGCGATGATAAGCGCCGAAATCAGCGAGGCGGGGCTGGAAATCGTTGACGTTGAAAGCCTGCGCCTGCACTACGCACGCACCCTGGACCACTGGAGCGAACGCCTGGAAGACAACCTGGAAGCCGCCACCCGGCAAGTGCCGGAACAGGCGCTGCGTATTTGGCGCCTGTACCTGGCCGGGTGCGCCTATGCCTTCGCCAAGGGCTGGATCAACCTGCACCAGATCCTCGCCGTCAAACCCCACGCCGACGGCGGCCATGAATTGCCGTGGACCCGCGACGACATCTACCGCTAGAGAATCGGCGAAATCAGCCGGGCGACCCGCATGCCCAGTTGTTGTAGGCGGTGGGTTTCCCGGCTTTCTTCCTTGGCGATTTCCCGGGCCTGGGCGAAGTCCTCGTTGAGCATGTGTTCCACCTCGCTGGCGAACGCCGGGTCGACGGTTAGCAGCATCACTTCAAAGTTCAGGCGAAACGAACGGTTATCCAGGTTGGCGCTGCCGATGGCGCTGATTTCGTCGTCCACCAGCACCACTTTCTGGTGCAGGAACCCCGGCAGGTAGCGGAACACCCGCACCCCGGCGCGCACCGCTTCAAAGGCGAACAGGCTGGAGGCCGCGTACACCACCCGGTGATCCGGGCGCGACGGCAGTAGCAGGCGCACATCGACGCCGCGCAGCACGGCCAGGCGCAGCGCCGCGAACACTGCTTCATCGGGGATGAAGTAGGGGCTGGTGATCCACACCCGCGTGGTGGCGGCGTGGATGGCTTCGACGAAAAACAGCGAGCAGGTTTCAAAGTCATCCGCTGGGCCGCTGGCCAGCACCTGGCAGAGCACGCCGTCATCCGGGTAGGCCTGGGGCAGGATCAGCGGCGGCAGTTGCCGCGCGGCCCAGAACCAGTCTTCGGCGAACGACTCTTGCAGGCACGCCACCACCGGGCCGCTGACCTGCACGTGGGTGTCGCGCCAGGGTGCCAGGGGCGGTTTTTGCCCCAGGTACTCATCCCCCACGTTGTGGCCGCCGACAAAACCCAGCACGCCGTCGACCACCACAATTTTGCGGTGGTTGCGAAAGTTGACCTGGAAGCGGTTGAGCCAACCGCTGCGGGTGGCGAAGGCTTTGACTTGCACCCCGGCATCGCGCAGCGGCTGCACATAGGCGTGGGGCAGGGAATGGCTGCCGATGCGGTCGTAGAGCAGGTACACCGCGACGCCCTCGGCGGCTTTTTTCCGGAGCAGGGCTTGCAGGCGCCGGCCGAGGCGGTCGTCGTGGATGATGAAAAACTGGATCAACACCGCTTCGCGGGCCTGGCCGATGGCCTCGAAAATCGCCGCGAAGGTCGCCTCGCCATTGATGAGCAGGCGCACCTGGTTGTTCGCCAGGCATGGCATACGCCCAAGCTTGGGCATCGCCCGCAGCGAGGCGTAGGCGTTCGAGGCACGGGCGGCGAGGGCTTCTTCGATCCAGGGGCGCCAGTTGAGGGCGATGATGGCTTTGTGCATTTCGGTGTTGGCCTGGCGCCGCGCCTTGATGTAGGCGTCGAAGGTGCTGCGGCCAAAAATCAGGTAGGGCACCAGGGTGAAATAGGGAATGAACAACAGCGACATGGCCCAGGCAATGGCGCCTTGGGCGGTCCTGACGGTCAACACGGCGTGGATCGCGGCGATCATCCCCAGAAGGTGAATGATCGCGATCAGATAGCCGAACACATGCGGGCCGAAGTAATCCATGGGGCAACCTTGCTCCTGAAGATTCAATGCCTAACAGACCATGTTCCACGGCCGATGTCGCTATTTAATTGGCCGTGCAACCTAAGCCCGTGGCCGGCGTCTAACGGCCACTATCTTCTAGGAGTCATGCGATGAACGTTCGTCTGCTGGGTTTGGCCATGGCTGTTGGCTTGTCGCTTCCTGTCGCCGCCCAGGCGCAGATGCTGCAACCAGGTTTGTGGGAGTTGACCTCCAGCAACATGAAGGTCGACGACCAGAACCTGCCGGATTTGCAGTTGATCCTTGGCCAATTAAAGAACCAGATGACCCCCGAGCAGCAGGCGATGCTGGAGAAACAGGGCATCACCATGGGCGGCAAAGGCATCCGCGTGTGCCTGACCCCTGAACAGGTAAAAACCGACAGCATTCCGCTGCAAGACCCGCAATCGGGCTGCCAGCAGCAAGTGACCGAGCGTAACGGCCAGCAGTGGAAGTTCCGCTTCAGTTGCCCCAAGGCCCAGGGCACGGGCGTGGCGCATTTCCTCAGCGACCGGGAGTTCACCACTAAAGTCAGCGGCACCTTCAACGCTGTCGGCCAACAGCAAAAAGGCAGCCTCGACACCCGCGCCGTTTGGTTGGGGCAGGAATGCGGGGCGGTCAAACCCCGCGCCTGATGTTCGCCGCCGTGGGGCAGCCGGGGTTGTGCAGCAGCCCTAAAAATCCTCCGCGCGACACAGCGGTTCAGGCGCGCCGCACACTCTCGCGCGGCCGCCCCCGCCTGCGAGCCGCTGCACAAAGCCCTCCACACTCATGCGCCCCAAATCTTCGCCCTCGTGGCTGCGCACGCTGACGAACCCGGCGTTCTGCTCCTTCTCGCCCACCACCAGCAGGTAGGGCACGTGCAGGGCACGGTGTTCGCGCAGTTTGTGGCTGATGTTCTCGTCGCGCAGGTCGCCCTTGGCCTGGATGCCGGCGCGGCGCAGGGCCTCGACTATCCCTTGGGCGTACTCGGCTTGGTCCTCGTTGATGCTCAGCACCACGGCTAGCGGCGGGCGGCTCCAGGTGTGCAGTTCCGCCGGCGACGGCCAGCAAGTGCCGTAGATGCGGTGCAGTACGCCGCTGGCCGAATGCAGGCTGCGCAGGTGGGTGAGGCTGAAGGCTTGCAGGATCGTACTCGATGGAATCAGCGGGCCGGGGTGGGGCGCGATGAAATCGACGAGCCGATACAGCGTCACCTGTGCGTCATCCGCCAGGGCGTGCAGTTGCTCCACGAAGTACGGCTCACGGCGCTGGCGGAACAACGCCAAGGCCTGCTCGCGGCTTGTCGGTTCGCGGTGAAAGGCGTGGTTGGTGGCCGCCAGGGCCTGCATACGCGCTTGCAGGGCGGTCAGCGCGGCGTCGTCCAGGGCCTGGTCGCAGGCGAATTCATAGGAAAACCCATCCCCCAGCACCGCCCCGGCGCGCAAGCGTGCGTGCGGGTACAGCTGCTTGACGGCCATGGCCAGCAGCAGCGCGCAGGAGTGGCGCAGGATCTCCAGCCCCTCGGGCTCGCGTGGGGTGATGATGCTGACGCGGGCGTCGCCCTCGATCATGAATGCACTGTGCACTTGCACGCCGTCCACCCGCCCGGCCACCGCTGCGCGGGCCAGGGGCAGGCTGATGCTGGCCGCCACCTCAAACACGGAAAGGGGCTGATCGTATTCACACAAGGAGCCGTCTGGCAGGGTGATGCGGATCATGGTCTAAGGCGCTCGGTAACGGTGGTCGGTAGAACGGATTTAACCCATGAACCGCAAAGGCAAACCCTGACAGCCGTCATGGATTCGGTTGTCATGCCAGGCAATTTGCCCGCTTACCAGCGTGGTGGCCACGCGATGGCGAAACGTTCGCCCGGCGAAAGGCGTCCAGCCGCACTGGGCAAGGATCGGCTGGTCGGCCAACGCCACGGGTGTGGGCTCGGCCCGGATCAGTACCAGGTCGGCCCAGTAGCCTTCACGCAGGTAACCGCGATCGGGAATCCGGAACAGATCCGCCACGCGGTGGCTGGTTTTGGCGACGAGTGTGGTCAGCGGCAACAGGCCATCGGCCACCAATTCCAGCAGCGCGGGCAGGGCGTGTTGTACCAAGGGTAGCCCGGCCGGCGCATCAAAATAGGGTAGTTGCTTCTGCGCCCAAGTGTGGGGCGCGTGGTCGCTGCCGATCACATCGAGGCGATCACTGAGCAGTGCCTGGCGCAGGGCATCGCGGTCGGCGAGGCTTTTGATCGCTGGGTTGCATTTGATGAGGTTGCCCAGGCGCGGGTAGTCGCGGTCGTCGAACAGCAAATGGTGCAGGCACACCTCCGCGGTGATGCGTTTGTGGGCCAGGGGTTTGTCCTCGAACAGCGCCAGCTCGCGGGCGGTGGTCAGGTGCAGCACGTGCAACCGGGTGCCGTGGCGCTTGGCCAGGTCCACCGCCAGGGACGAGGAGCGAAAGCACGCCTCAGCGTTGCGGACCAACGGGTGCGCGGCGGCGGGGATGCGCTCGCCGAACAGCGCCCGCAGGTTCGCCTCGTTGGCCTGGATGCTCGGCGTGTGCTCGCAGTGGGCCAGCAGCACAGTGGGCACGTTGGCGAATAGGCGCTCCAGCACTTGGGGGTCGTCCACCAGCATCTGCCCGGTGGAGGCGCCCATGAACACCTTCACCCCGGCCACCGTGCACGGGTCGAGGGCGGCCACGGTGTCGAGGTTGTCGTGGCTGACACCAAAGTGGAAACCGTAGTTGGCCACCGAGTGCAGGGCGGCGCGGCGCTTTTTGTCGTCCAGGGCGGCCAGGCTCAGGGTGGCGGGCGCGGTGTTGGGCATGTCCATGTAGCTGGTGATGCCCCCGGCCACGGCGGCCCGCGACTCGCTGTAGAAGCTGCCTTTGTCGGGCGCGCCCGGTTCGCGAAAGTGCACCTGGTCGTCGATCATCCCCGGTAGCAGCCATTGGCCCTGGGCGTCGATTTCCACCTGGGCGTTTGCGCCGCTGATGCTGCGGGCGATTTTCACGATGCGGCCGTGATCCACCCACAAGTCGGCGTCGAATTCGCAGCCCTCGTTGACCAACCTGGCGTTGCGGATCAGCACGCTGGCCATGGTCAAAACTCGTTCTGCAGGGCTTTGTAGCCGCGCACCAGATCGACGTTGGTGCGCGCCACGTCTTCGGAGAACTCCGAGGCGCTGACGCTGACCGGTGCGAACTGCGAGAGGTCGGTATTGGGCCCGATGCGGGTGGTGGAGGGCACGTAGAAGTCCGGTGGCAGGTCGCGGCCATCGACCACCGAGTTGTGCCGCACCACGCAGCCGTCGGCCACGGCGCAGTTGAACAGCACGCTGTTGAAACCGATGAACACCCGGTCGCCCACCGAGCACGGGCCGTGAACGATGGAGCGGTGGGCGATAGAGGTGAACTGGCCGATGGTCACCGCCGCGCCGGATTTAGAGTGGATCACCACGCCGTCCTGGATGTTGGAGTTGGCGCCGATGGTGATCGGGTCCATGGCGCCTTGGGCGTCCACTTCGTCGGCGCGGATCACGGCATAGGGGCCGACGAAGACGTTTTCGCCGATCACCACTTTGCCGCAGATGATCGCGGTCTTGTCCACGTAGGCGGATTCGGCAATCACCGGCAAATCGCCGGACGGGTTTTTGCGGATCATGGCGCGCCCCAATTCCAGCGGCTTTCGGCCACGGCGTCGTGGGCGTGCAGGCTTTCGGCGTGGGTTACCCGCAGGCGAAAACCGTTGACCCCGGGCGAGCGCTTCAGCGCCAGGTGCAGGCGCCGCGCGGCGTCTTCGCAGAACATCAGGTTTTGCCCGTTGGCCAGGGCGAAGGCTTGCTCGTCGGCGCGTTTCACTGCGGTTTGCACCGCGGTGCCGAGGGCGGCTTCGGCGTCGTTGATAAGGGCGATCAGCGGCAGGCCGTCGAGGTAATCGCCCAGGCGCAGGTGCAAACGGGCGGTGCTGCGCTGGCTGTGGGGCGTGGCGAGAATGCCCTGGGTGGAGCCGAGCCACGCGAGAACATCGGCGTGGTGCAGGGGCTTTTGCGCGAAGTCGTCGACGAACTGCTGCTGGATCAACTGCCGCGACAACGCCGCCGAACAGGGGCAAGTGGAGGAGTAAACCACGTCGATTTTTAGTTCCACGTGGAACATTGCGTTTTCTAGCCGCGCTTCGATGACCACCGGGTAGGTTTTCCAACCGGCCAAGGGGCTGACCAGTGCGGGCCGTTTGAGCAGTAAGTCGAGGTGAATGCGCAAAGACGCGGCGTTGGATAAACCGGTGTGGCTATCGAGAAACCGCTGCAAAACTTCACGCAACAGCGCGGGGGAAAGGGTTTGCTGTTCGAGCATTTCCAGGGCCAGGTACAGGCGCGACATGTGAATGCCTCGCGCTTGGCCGTCGTCCAGGCTCACGCCCGCGTCGGCCCTGGCGCTGATGCGCTGGCCGTCGAACACCACGGGAAGGGCAATGCCGCACATGCCTACCCAGTCCAGTGGCAAGGCTTGGCGTGAGGCCTGCGCGGCGATATCCGGCAGAGTCAGCGCGTTCATGGGGGGAGGTCCGTCGTGGCGGGAATTTGCGAATGTTACATTATAACTTTCCATTCGGTGGAAAATTTCTTACTGTTATGAAGTAACGTTTAGCCTTTCCTGCGCCGCGCACGTGTCATCCCTGTACGCCGACCGGCCGCCCCGATGAGGAACACCCCATGCCCCACCGCCTCCCCGTTACCGTGCTGTCCGGCTTTCTCGGCGCCGGCAAGAGCACGCTGCTCAACCATGTGCTGCGCAACCGCGACAACCTGCGGGTGGCGGTGATCGTCAACGATATGAGCGAGATCAACATCGATGGCAGCGAAGTCCAGCGCGATGTCAGCCTGAACCGCGCCGAAGAAAAACTCGTGGAGATGAGCAACGGCTGCATTTGCTGCACCCTGCGTGAAGACCTGCTCGAAGAGGTCAGCAAACTGGCCCGCGAGGGGCGGTTTGATTACTTATTGATCGAATCCACCGGCATCGCCGAGCCGCTGCCGGTGGCGGAAACCTTCACCTTCCGCGACGAACAGGGCCAGAGCCTGGCGGATCTGGCGCGCCTGGACACCATGGTCACGGTGGTCGATGGCCTGAATTTCCTGCTGGACTACCAGGCCGCCGACAGCCTCGCCTCCCGAGGCGAAACCCTGGGGGAAGATGACGAACGCTCCATCACCGACCTGCTGATCGAGCAGGTCGAGTTCGCCGATGTGATCCTCATCAGCAAGATCGACCTGATTGGCCAGAATGAGCGTGAGGAATTGATGGCGATTTTGCGCCGGCTCAACACCCACGCCGAGATTCTGCCCATGGTCATGGGCGCGGTAGCGTTGGGGAAAATCCTCGACACCGGGCGTTTCGATTTTGAGCGCGCGGCCCTGGCGCCGGGGTGGCTCAAGGAGCTGCGCGGCGAGCACGTGCCGGAAACCGAGGAGTACGGCATTGCCTCCAGCGTTTATCGGGCGCGGCGGCCGTTCCATCCGCAGCGCTTCTACGACTTGATCGAGGGCCCCTGGCTCAATGGCAAATTGCTGCGCTCCAAGGGGTTCTTCTGGCTGGCCAGCAAGCCCGAGGATGCGGCGAGTTGGTCCCAGGCTGGCGGTTTGATGCGCCATGGCTTTGCCGGTAGCTGGTGGCGTTTTGTACCGCGCGAGCAGTGGCCCGAGGACGCCGAAAGCACGGCGGCGATCATGACCAATTGGTTGCCCGAAACCGGCGATTGCCGCCAGGAGCTGGTGTTTATCGGCCAGCACATCGATTTTGCTCGGCTCAATGCCGAGTTGGATGACTGCCTGCTCAATGACGCTGAAATGGCCATGGGCGTTGAGGGTTGGCGGTCACTGGCCGACCCCTTTGGCCCCTGGTTCGACGCCTGAGGCGTGATGGGCGTAGCATCGGCTCCCTTCCCCTTGCGCAGACAGTTGCACGCCATGCTGCAGAACATTCCCACCCACGTGATTGCCGGGCCTTTGGGTGCCGGCAAAACCAGCCTGATCCGGCACTTGATGGCCCAGCGCCCGGCCCATGAACGCTGGGCGGTGCTCATCAACGAGTTTGGCCAGATCGGCCTGGACGCGGCCCTGCTGACCCGGGATGAGGATGGCGTGGCCCTGGGGGAAGTCGCCGGGGGCTGTTTGTGCTGTGTGAACGGTGCACCGTTCCAGGTGGGGCTGGGCCGCTTGCTGCGTAAGGCACGGCCGGACCGCTTGTTTATCGAGCCTTCGGGCCTGGGCCACCCAGCGCAGTTGTTGCGCCAGTTGCGTGAGGCGCCGTGGCAGGGCGTGTTGGCGGTGCAGCCGTGCGTGCTGGTGCTCGATGCCCAGGCGTTGGCCCGCGGCAAACCCCTGCCCGACGCCCAGCAACAAGCGCTGGGCAGCGCCGGGTTGCTGGTGTTGAACAAGGACGAAGGCTTGCTGGAGGCTGATCGCCAGCGCATTGCCAGCCAATTGCCCTCTGTACCGCTGCGCTGGACCCGCCAAGCGGCGTTGGCCTTGAGTGAGCTTCCTGGTGGGCAGGCGACAGCGGGCGCGCCCCTGGCACATTTCGCGGTGCCCCAAGGGCTGGCGCAGCTCCCGGCGATCTGGCGCGCGGTGGACGTGCCGATCTGCCTCAGCCAGCAACAGGAGGGTGGCTGGAGCATTGGCTGGCGCTGGCACCCGAGCCAGGTATTTGACTGCGCTGGGCTGGACGCCTGGTTGGCGGGGCTTGCGTGGCGGCGGGCCAAGTTGATTGTCCACAGCCCGCAGGGGTGGAGGTCGGCCAATGCACTGGACCGCGAAAACCTGGCATGGCAGCCCAGCGAATGGCGCCAGGACTCGCGCATCGAGCTGATTTTCGATCGGGAGCAAGATACGGTCGCGCTGACTCGTGCCCTGGTGGCCATTCGGCTAGGTCCGCTTTAAGCGCCCGCCAGGGTTGGAGTAAGGTGCGCCTCTGCGTATTTTTGAGGATTGCCCATGGCGAAGTCCTTTGTAGCAAGCGGGCTGTTGATCCTTGCCGCGTTGTTCACCACGTCCGTGCAGGCGCTGGAGTTCAAATCCAGCCCGGCAGTGGCGGGGATTTTCGCGGCGGCCAAGGTCAAGGGCACGTTCGTGCTGTACGACGTCAGCGCCGCCACCTTCACCGGCGTCGATGCCGAGCGCGCCGCCACGCGGTATTACCCGGCCTCGACCTTCAAGATCCCCAACAGCCTGATCGGCCTGGCCAGCGGCGCGGTGAGCAGTGTTGACGAGGTGCTGCCCTACGGCGGCCAGCCGCAATTCATCAAGAGTTGGGAGCAGGACATGGGCCTGCGCGAGGCCATCAAAATCTCCAACCTGGCGGTGTACAAGGAACTGGCCCGGCGCATAGGCCTGGCGCGCATGCAGGCGGGTGTGCGGGCATTGGGGTATGGCAATGGTGAGGTTGGCACCCGCGTCGAGACCTTTTGGCTCGATGGGCCGTTGCAGATCAGCGCCGTGGAGCAGGCGCGCTTTTTGGCGGCGTTGGCCCAGGGGCAATTGCCGTTCCCGGCCGAGGCGCAGGCCAGCGTGCGTGAAATCACTGAGTTGGAAAAAGGCCCGGGTTGGACGCTGTACGGTAAGACCGGGTGGAACACCCGCTACACGCCTGGCCTGGGCTGGTGGGTGGGGTGGGTGGAGCAGGGCGGCAAGGTCTACAGCTTTGCGCTGAACATCGACATGCCCAACGGCATGGCCGACGCGCCCAAGCGTGTGGCGGTGGGCAAGGCCAGCCTCAAGGCCCTGGGGCTGCTGGCGCCTTGAGTCACTGGCGCCACTTGGTGTGTTCCTGGCGCCACTGGCTCAGTTCGATGACGTCGGCGCTGGGCGGCGGCGGTTCCTTGACCACGATCGGGTAGGGCGCCAGTTCGATGTGCGCGCTGTGGGCGCCAAATTGGGTGATGGTGCCGTTGTGGCGGGCTTCACCGGTGACGGTGAACTCGAAGGTGTAGATGCGCGCCAGGCGCCGCCGGCCATTGGCGTCCTTGACGATGCCGATGCGCTTGAGGGCGACGTTGCCGTCCAGCAGCTCGATGTCGAGCTTGGCGCAATGCTGCTTGACCCGCTCCAGTGCGCGCTCGCGCAAGCCGTGGTTGTGCCACAGCCAGGCGCCGCCGGTGGCCAGCAGCATCAGCACGAAGATATTTCCCAGGGTCAGCATGTGGTTCGCTCCAACAAGTTGCCGCCAGCTTAACTGCCTGCGCGCTCTGTCGTACAGGCTGTGTTTAGTCGCATACTGCGCGGCTTGAATGTCACCGGTTTACGGAAGTTACCCATGAAACGTACGCCCCATTTGCTCGCTATCCAGTCCCACGTAGTCTTCGGCCACGCCGGCAACAGTGCCGCGGTGTTCCCGATGCAGCGGGTTGGGGTGAATGTCTGGCCGCTCAACACCGTGCAGTTCTCCAACCACACCCAATACGGCCAGTGGGCGGGCGAAGTTTTGGCGCCGCAGCAGATCCCCGCGCTGGTGGAGGGCATCGCCGCCATTGGCGAATTGGGCCATTGCGACGCAGTGCTGTCGGGCTACCTGGGCAGTGCGGCCCAGGGGCGGGCGATCCTCACGGGCGTGGCGCGGATCAAGGCGATCAACCCCAAGGCGTTGTACCTGTGCGACCCGGTGATGGGCCACCCGGAAAAGGGCTGCATCGTGCCCGCCGAGGTCAGCGATTTCCTCTTGGAAGAGGCGGTGGCCATGGCCGATTTTCTGTGCCCCAACCAACTGGAGCTGGACAGCTTTTGCGGGCGCAAGCCGCAGTCGTTGTTCGATTGCCTGGCGATGGCGCGCTCGCTGTTGGCGCGCGGGCCTAAAGCGGTGCTGGTCAAGCATCTGGATTATCCGGGCAAGGTCGCGGACGGTTTTGAAATGCTGCTGGTGACGGCCGACGGCAACTGGCACCTGCGCCGGCCGCTGCTGGCGTTTCCGCGCCAACCGGTGGGGGTGGGGGATTTGACCTCCGGGCTGTTCCTCGCCCGGGTGCTGCTGGGCGACAGCTTGCTGGCGGCGTTCGAGTTCACCGCGGCGGCGGTGCATGAAGTGCTGCTGGAAACCCAGGCCTGCGCCAGCTATGAGCTGGAGCTGGTACGCGCCCAGGACCGCATCGCCCATCCGCGTGTGCGGTTCGAGGCGACGGCGATCAGTTTGTAACGCGCAAAAAACAGTGGGAGCGAGCCTGCTCGCGATAGCGGTGTATCGGCCCGCCACGTTTGGCGGTGATACAGGCATCGCGAGCAGGCTCGCTCCCACAGGGGTTGTGTTGCAATGCAGTAGCGGCCGTCAGATCAGCCCGGCTTCATCGTCATTAATCAGGCCACCCAGGCCACCCAAGGCTTCCCGCGCCTGGGTGCGGTCCATCAATTTGGCCTGCGCCGCCGGCGGCAGGTCGGTGACGCGAATCACCCCCTTGCTGGTCAGCACCTGAATCAAGTCGTCGAGTACCCGGATCATGTCCAGGTCGCTCTGTTTGAGTTGCTTGAGGCTGACTTCCACGGCTTCGTTGGCGTA
The DNA here is from genome assembly GCF_059862525.1 of Pseudomonas sp. MF08875. Taxonomy (NCBI): domain Bacteria; kingdom Pseudomonadati; phylum Pseudomonadota; class Gammaproteobacteria; order Pseudomonadales; family Pseudomonadaceae; genus Pseudomonas; species Pseudomonas sp. MF08875. Next base: position 5,167 of record NZ_JCBCUW010000042.1, on the reverse strand, counting down.
CCAGTCCTGGATTTCGTGGTTGTCGGCCGGCAGGGTTTCCGTCGCCTCGGCATAGGCGGTGGCTTCCACGCGGATCAACTGCCCTTGAGCATCGCGTTGCACGTAGAACATTGAGCATCCCTCATGTATGGACCAGCGTCGTGCTGTCAGCAGCATAGGCCAACTGGACGCGAGTATGCGGTGCAAAGCGCCGATCGTCACGGACGTGACGCGGCGAGCGAAGCCGGCGACCGCCCGGGTGGGCGGCCGCAGGGGCTCGATCAGTTGTTGTTGTGGTCGATCTTGATGGTCGGGTCGTTACCGGAAATCAGTGAGTTGAGGTTCACGTTAGACCAGTTGTTGCCTTCCAGTTTGATCGTCACATCCGCGTTGGCCATGCCGCCGGCATCATTGAGCTTGCCTTCGGAACTGACCTGCAGGGTGGAGACGCCTTCCACGGTGGTGATCTTGAGGAAGTTGTCGATGGTGCTGCCGCTTTCGCCCTGCAACAGGTCGCGCAGGTCGATACGGTCACCTTCACCGGCCTTGAAGTCCTTGATGACATCGTTGCCGGTGTCACCCGCGCGCCAGACGAAGGTATCGGCACCCGAACCGCCGATCAGGATGTCATTGCCCTGGCCGCCGATCAGTGTGTCGTTGCCCGTGCCGCCGAGCAGGATGTCGTTGCCTTTGCCACCGTCCAGGTAGTCGTTGCCGCCCTGGCCGAACAGGATGTCGTTGCCGGCACCACCCAGCAGGTTGTCTGCGCCGTCATGGGCGCCAGAGACGTCGAACTCGTTGTAATGCTCGGTGACGTACTGGTGCACATTGCTGGCGCTGACTTTGCTGACGTCCACCCCGGACTTCTGCGCGACATACGCCTGCATCGCCTGGTAACCCTCGCCGGAGATGCCGCCGAAGCTCACCAGGTCGCCGAAGATGATGTCATTGCCATCGCCGCCACTGACCTTGTCGGCACCCGGCAGGGTGGCCTCGGTGTGGCCGAGGATGGCGTTGGCCAGGTCGTTCGGGTTGATGTTGGTTTGCGGTTTGTTATCGCTGTCGAACGGGCTCAGGTCACCGGGCTTGATGCTGTTGTTCAGGCCAATCGCCTCGACGGTGGACAAGCCTTTGAGCAACAGGAAGCTGCTGGCCGAATCTTGACCGGTCCAGTAGTCGGTGCTGCTGCCCGCGCCTGCCTGGCGCGAGATTTCATAGGTGCCATCGCCCTGGGCGCGGATGGTGCCCAGGTTGCCGCTGTCCTTGTACCAGTTGCCTCTCCAGTCCTGGGAGTAGCTGTTGACCTTGCCGCTGCTGGTGACCAGCACGTAGTTGGTGCCGCCCAGGTTGATGTAGGCGGTGTCACCCAACTTGTAGTTGTTCACGTTCAGGTAGTCGTCCAGACGCATATCGGTGCCGCTGTAGGAGTCGGCCACGATAGGGTTGGGCGATTCGCCGGTTTGGTAGAACGTCGGCTTACCGTCGGTGATGAAGTAGGTCAGGTTTTCCGCACCCGCGTTGCCCTTGGCCATGGTGCTTTGGAAGAAGTTGGCCGTGGTCTTGAACGCATCTTCATAGTTCGTGCCGCCGTTGGCGTACATGCCCTTGATGATGTCGCCCAGTTTGCTCAGGGCCAGTGGGTCCTTCAGGTTGATCGCGATGCTGGAATTGACCTGGTCGGAGAAGGTGGTCAGGAAGATGTTCACCGTCCCCGAGGTGCTGCTGCCCAGGCTGTCCTGCAACGTCTTGAACATGTTGGTCATGGACGTTTTGGCGGCGGCGATGGAGTCGTCCATGCTGCCCGAGGTGTCCATGATGAACGCGATGTTGTAGTTCTTGCCTTGCACCACGTTCAGGCCACCGATGTCGGCGACGATGATGTCGTTGCCATCGGTGCCGGGGATGGTGTCGTCGTTGGTGGTGCCGATGACCGGGTTGTACACCGCCGGGTGCACGGTGACCGGAATCGTCCCGGTGCTCACGGCCGAACCGCCGAGGGACTCGGTGGAGGTCGAGGTCACGGTCAGGTCGAACTTGCCGTTGTAGTACGGCGGTGGCGTCAGGGTCAGGCCGCCCAGGTTCCAACCGGTGACGTTGGCTTCGCCGGAGTCGCCCACGGTGAAGGTATGACCGGCGTCATCGCTGAGCACCATGCCTTTGGGGAAGCCGCTGATTTTCACACTCAGGCTTTCGGAGCCGTCGGTGTCGGTCAGCGCGGTGGTGATCGGGGAGATCTTCACCTGGCCGTTTTCCGCGCCTTCGTTGAGTTTGTAGCCCTCGTAGTAACCCTCGCCATTGGCACCGTGCAGGTCAGAAACCGACACGCCGGCGTTCACCAGGTCAGTGACCGTCGGGTACATCGGCAGGTTGGCCTTGCCCAAGTCGACCGGCGTGCTGCCGTTGATCGACAGGTTCACGTCATAGCTGCCCGCGCCGCTCTGGTTATGGTGGTAGACGTCCAGGGTGTAGTAGCCGCTGGTGGTTGGCTTGAACTCGCCGGTCAGCGCGCCGCCGTTGCCCCACAGGGCGCTGGCGACTTTCTGCCCGCCAATGGTCACCAACAGGCTGTCGTCGCCGGTGCCGGAGAAGGTGTAGGTCTTGCCCGCTTCCAGGAAGATCAAGCCCGAGGTTTTCGACGCGGTGCCCGCCGCCACATCGGCGCTGGACTGCACGTTGGTCACCAGGGTGCTGCTGTTGGGTTTACCCGCGGCGTCGATCACCGACTTGAGGGTGTCCGAAGGCGCGCCGTTGCCGTTGGTGCCCAGGCCGGCGAGGCCGGTCCAGACTTCCTTGGTCAGGCCGATGGAGGCCACGTTGTTGCCGGTGATGTTCAGCGTCGGGGCGTCAGCCTGCGGCGTGATGTCGACCTTGAGGGTCACTTCGTTGCCCAGGTTGAAGCCATCGTTTGGCTTGTACTTGATCTGCGCGTAGTCGGCCTGCTTGTTGCCCACGCCGGTGCCGCCGTAGCCATCGGCACCCGATTGGTTCGCGGACGGAGTGAACTTGAGCTTGCCCGCGGCGATATCCGCCTGGGTGATGGTCTGGCCTGCGCTGACCGCCACGCCGTTGAGCGTGAGCTTGCCGGCGGCGTTGTTCAGGTCGGTGATGGTGATGCTCAGCGGGCTGTCGCCATCGACATCGCTGACCTGGAAATCACCCCACTTGAGCGTCAGCGTGGTGTCTTCCACGCCAGTCACCTGGCCACCGACGGCCACAGGCGCGTGGTCGTTGTCGATGATGACGGTATCGACAAAAGACTTGCCCGCGTCGATGCCGATGTTCTCGAACTTGCCGCCACTGACCGAGTCGATGGTGACCTTGAAGTTCTCGGAACCCTCGACGAGCTTGTCATCGATGGTCGCCACGTTGAACCCGACGCTGGTGCTGTTGGCCGGGATCTTGACGGTCACCACACCGGTGAAGTCGGTGCCATCGATCGCGGTGCCGCTGTAGCGCAGGGTCACCGTGACATCGGCCAGCGGCTTGTCGCTCAGGGTCAAGGTGTAATGGGCGGTGCCGCCTTCAACCACCGACGTGTCGCCGGAGATGCCGACAGTCACCAGGTCACCCTGGCCGGCCGGTTCATCGGTGACCGTGGTGGTTTTGGTGGCTTGGTCGAGGGTCAGTTTCTCGAAGCGATCGGCGCCCTCGCCAGTAACGGTTTCCAGTTTGTTGACCATCGGCGCTTGGCCACCGGTGTAGACATCATCCTTGGCAGTAACCGTGGTTGAGCCCGTGGTGCCGTTGGCCGGGATGCGCACGATGGTGCCGTCGGTGAGCTTGAACTCCAGCGGGCCGTGGTTAGCCATCGGCATGCCGGCGGCGTTGGTCAGGGTCACGGTGTAAGTCACTGCACCACCTTCGGCCACCGAGGACTTGTCCACGGTGAGCTTGGCAGTGACTTCGGTTTCGGTGTCGTTAACCTTCACCGAGGTGTCGTTGCCGATCACCAGGTTCTCGAAGGACTTGCCGGCAACGGTGGCGGTCTGGATGCCCATCGGCACGGTTTCGCCGTCTTTGTAGACGTCGTCGCCTTGCGCGGCACGCTCGTAAGGAACGCTCAGTTCGCCAGCCTTGATAACCACGACTGCGCCGTTTTTCAGGGTCACGGTGAGGTCGTAATCCAGTTTCTGGCTGACGCTGACGGTGAATTTCTGTGCCTGGTTTTCAAACACAGGGCCATCGCCCGTGATGCTGACGGTGACCTTGTCACCCTGGCCGGTCGGTTCATCAGTGACCGTGGTGGTTTTGGTGGCTTGATCGAGGGTCAGTTTCTCGAAGCGATCCGCGCCCTCACCAGTGACGGTTTCCAGCTTGTTGACCATCGGCTGTTGGCCGCCGGTGAACACGTCATCCTTGGCATAGACAGTAGCGCTGCCGCTGGTGCCGTTGGCCGGGATACGCACGATGGTGCCGTCGGTGAGCTTGAACTCCAGCGGGCCGTGGTTAGCCATCGGCATGCCGGCGGCGTTGGTCAGGGTCACGGTGTAAGTCACTGCACCACCTTCGGCCACCGAGGACTTGTCCACGGTGAGCTTGGCAGTGACTTCGGTTTCGGTGTCGTTAACCTTCACCGAGGTGTCGTTGCCGATCACCAGGTTCTCGAAGGACTTGCCGGCAACGGTGGCGGTCTGGATGCCCATCGGCACGGTTTCGCCGTCTTTATAGACGTCATCGCCTTGCGCGGCACGCTCGTACGGAACGCTCAACTCGCCAGCCTTGATAACCACGACTGCGCCGTTTTTCAGGGTCACGGTGAGGTCATGGTCGAGTTTTTGGCTGACCGAAACGGTGAATTTCTGTGCTTGGTTCTCGAAGACCGGGCCGTCGCCAGTGATCGAAACAGTCACCTTGTCGCCTTCGCCGGTTGGCTGATCGGTAACGGTGGTGGTGTGTTCTTTCGGATCGAGGGTCAGTTTCTCGAAGTCATCGGCGCCTTCAACCCCAACCAGTTTGTTCACCAGGGACGGTTGGCCGCCAGTGAACACGTCATTGGTGGTTTGGACGACCGCAGTACCGGTGGTTTCGCCTGCTTTGACGGAGATTTTGGTGCCGTCGCTGAGGGTGAAAGTCAGCGGACCATGGCTCTCCATCGGCAGGCCGGCTTTGTTGGTCAGCGTGACGGTGTAAGTCACGTCGCCGCCTTCGGTGACGGTGGTTTTATCCACAGTCAGGGTGGCGACCACTT
>NZ_JCBCUW010000041.1:0-52896 GCF_059862525.1 Pseudomonas sp. MF08875 | reverse complement strand
TGGCTGAAACCTTGGGCAAGGCCGAGTTGAAGGGTCGCACGTTCGGGGATACTGAGTTCGTGATAGGACATAGTGGCAGCACCGTACCGGAAAGGTCAGGTGTTGCACTCAGTTTTTGCGGCCGCCCGGTTTTTATCGAACCGGCTTCAGTGGCGGGAAAATCGTCGTAAATAGCAGCGCGCTACCTGATGAGGCCCCACACGTATTCGATGCCATCGGAGAAACCCTGAACCGCTATGCCGGCTCGATGTACACAGGGTGTGACATCAATACAAGCAGTGCACATATGACGTACCTGAGAAAATCTACCCCGTGGATTCTGGATGCCATGGACAGCCCTCAGATCAGCACGTCAATTGCCACCGGATTTGGTGTCTGGAGTGCCTTGAAGGCGGTACTGAAGTGCTCTCCGAGAGTCAACGGGACGCCGCTTGTCGCCATTCACGGCATGGGCAAGGTGGGCTTTGAAGTTGCCAGGCAATGTCTCGCCCATGGGTACAACGTGATCGGCTTCGACGTAAAGCCCATTATCGATATTCCGGCCGGCCTGCGCATGTTGAGCGAGGACGATTTCTGGTCAAGCGCCCCGGATGTACTGTGCATTGCGTCCCTTTCCAGAATCCTTGATCTGCCCACGGTTGAACGTATACGCGCGCGCTGGGTTATCAGTAGCTCCAACACACCGTTTGACAGTACTCAAGCAGAAGCGAGGCTTCTGGCGCGTGGGGTTGGTTATGTTCCTGATTACGTAAGCAACGCCGGAGCGGTTATCTGTGACAGCATCGAGCGGTCGTTCCCGGATGTTTTTCGTGGCATGACACAGGATCAGGCAAATCACTACACAGGGGCGTTGATCGGTACCAAGACAGGCGAATTGATCAAACGGGCAGAACTGCTTGGGTGCAATATTCCCACACTGTTATCGCGCACCTACTTTCATGCTGGACATGATGTAAACCTCGGCGCATCCCGTCGGCACGATCCGTCTATCCACGCAACGATAGACGCGCGCAGCTTCGCAGTTTAGACATAACAGAACACTGAATGGGTAGCTGACGGCTTGTTATAACTTGCCGCACCGCTGGCCCTCCACAGGCTTTTAAAGTTTAAAGGTTTCGCACAAACCCAGCTTATCTGGAAACCTGTTCGTCAAACGTATTTAACGTACTTGCCGCGTAACACCGCCCGATTACCTGATGAACCAAAAAAAATAACTAATTGCAGTGAAGATCTTTTGTCGCCCACTCTAATTATCAGGAAGATACGATGCAACCCGACACTCCAGAAACACACTACGATGTATTAATCATCGGCGGAGGAATACTCGGTCTCGCCAGCGCTTACTATGCGACAGCCAGAGGCTTGAAAACGTTGATTGTCGATCAGTACGGAATAGGCAACGATACCAATAGTTCCAAGGGTCTGGAGCGCATGTTCCGCTTGATGCAAGATAACGAGTCCGAAGCCCGACTGGCCGAAACTTCACTTGCGCTATGGACAGAACTTCAGCGCGCGAGCGGAAAAAACCTGCTTGCTACGGACGACCTGATCTTCTTTGGCCATCGGGATGCGCCGATGACTACCGAAGGTAACGTGCATCACATCAAAAAGACCATGGACAGCATGGGTATGCCTTACGAATACCTGGACTCCCCCGCCGCTATCCATAAAAGATTTCCGATATTCAATCAGGCAGCCATGCCTGACGATTACGTAGGCTTGGTACAAGCGGCAAGCGCTTCCATCAACGTCCAGGAGGCGGCCAAGACTTTTCTATTCGCCGCTCGGCAGACGGACCGCCTTAACGTATTGGACAAGCACGCCGTGATCCAGGTCGCGCCCCTTAAGGACCAGGCAGGCTATACGCTGCTGACTGAGACTGAGGGTCGCTGCGTGACCGTCCAAGGCAAACATCTGATCACGTGCCCAGGGGTGTGGGCAGAATCGGTGTTGAAGGGCTTTGGTCTCAAGCAAGCGCCCGGTTGGAAGATCTGGAAGATGAGTTACGCCTATTGGCCACTCAAGGAAAACCCTCCGAAGATTCCTATCTGGTTTGAGTTCGGGAATATCGATGCAAGCGACCAAGGCACGTTTTACGGCTTCCCCCCCCTGGACTTCTCGCCAGACCGGCACAACATGGTAAAAATGAGCGCCGACTACACCTACGACACTTACGATACGCCGTCAGCCATTCAACCGGGTGTGAACCCGAGATTGATGGAGGAACTCGTTGCGCACCTTGATCAACTGATTGCCCCCAATGCCGTTGACGCAACTCAATACCAGCATGCGGGGACCTGCCTCTACTCGATGAGCCCGGACGGCAAGTTGGTGATCGGGCGTATCCCGACGGCACCCGGCGAGCAGTCATTCCATGCCGGCGCCTCGATGTGCGTTATGGAGTCAGGCCGAGCCTTCAAATACGCGCCATTGTTTGGACGTATATTGGTTGAACTGGCTGTCGATGGACATACCCGGTATCAGTACGACCTGGATATATTCTCGTCCACTCGTGATGGGCTGTTCGAACCTTCAACGTAACAGAGCTAAAACGGGGCCCATTACAAAGCGCGGTTGGCGCCCTTCCTTTGGTCTAGGCATCGTCAACACCGATAGGTGCCCTTGTTCCAGGCAAGGGCACCGTTCACCCAGCACGCCAAGAGCCCCGGAAGTACCGCCCAAACAACAACCCGGCTACGGCTTGGTCAGGCCCAGGTTTTCCCGGAAGCAGCGCCCTTCGTAACGCCTTCTGAGCAGCCCGCGCTTCTGCAGGAGCGGAACGACCTGCGCCACGAACTCGCTCGCGCCTCCCGGTAGATGGGAGAACATGACGTTGAACCCATCGGCGGCCTCCTGCTGCAGCCACAGCGCCATCTGGTCAGCGACCATTTCGGCGGTCCCCACCATTTCCAGGCCCTGGTAACCGCAGACCCGCCTTGCCAACTCAAGAACGCTCAAATTTTCCCGTGCCGCAAGCCGCACCACACGATCCCGGCCGCTCTTGCTCGCATTGCTCTCGGGTATTTTAGGCAGTGGGCCTGCTGGATCGTAGGCAGAAATGTCGTGCCCCAACGCAATGGAGAGCGTCGCGAGGCAACTTTGATCATCCACCAGCTCATCCAGCCTCGATCTTTTGCGTTGCGCCTGCTCAAGATTGTCGCCTAATACAACAAGGACTGCGGGAAGGATTTTCACCGCATCCGTGCGGCCTGCTGCCACAGCTCGTGATTGCATGTCGGCGTAGAAATCCTGCGCAGATGCAAGATCGGTCTGATAAGTAAAAATGACTTCGGCCGTCTCTGCCGCAATCTGTCGCCCCGCTTCGGACGCGCCGGCTTGTACTATGACGGGACGCCCCTGAACAGGTCGCGCTACATTGAGCGGGCCTTTCACTGCGAAGTGAGTGCCCTGGTGATTGAGCGTATGCAGCTTGGCAGGATCAAAGTAGATGCCATTGGCTGCATCCATGCAGAACGCATCCGCTTCCCAGCTTTCCCAAAGCCCCTCCATCACCTGCGAGAACTCTCGGGCGCGGCGGTACCTTGCGCCATGCTCAAGGTGGGACTGCGCGCCGAAGTTGGCGGCCTCGTTCGGATTACTCGACGTGACCAGGTTCCACCCGGCCCTGCCTGCACTGATGACATCCAGTGAGGCCAGGCGGCGCGCGAGCATGTACGGTTCGTTATAGGTCGTACTGGCGGTTGCGATCAGCCCGATGTGCCGCGTCACTGCCGCCAACGCCGGAAGCAGTGTCAATGGATCAAGCGTAACCACGCTGGGGCTTCGCATGAGCGTGTCGACGGAACCTGCGCGAACTGCAAGTGAGTCAGGCAGAAAAAGCCCATCAAACCGCCCCTTCTCAAGGGTTTTGGCGAACCACTTCATGTGCTCGAAGCGTCTGTGGAAGTCGGGTATGGCACCCGGATAGCGCCAAGCGCCGGCATGAATGCTGGGCATGGCCAACAGGATGAGTTGCTTGAGTGGTCTGGTCATTACAGGGTGCTCGTCATGGAGTTCCGTGCTCGCAAAGACCGATCCACAATCAGGAATGGAGCCCCTTGCGAGCAGTATTCGAGGCGCGCTCGTACGCCGTAGACTTTTTCCAGCAACGCCGGTGTCAGGACATCAAGGGGGCGGCCGGTGGCATGCACCCGCCCTTGATGAAGGACCACCACGTGGTCCGCGAAGCGCAATGCGTGATTGATGTCGTGAATGGCCATGACGACACACATCGAGCGCGCTCGCGCCAACCGACGCAATAAATCGAGCACATCGAACTGGTTTTGCAAATCCAATGCGCTTGTCGGCTCATCCAGCAACAAGACACTGGGTGCGCGGATCATTGCCTGGGCGATCGATACCAGTTGCCGTTGGCCGCCGCTCAACGCGGCTAGCTCGCGGTCAGCAAGCACGTTGATCTCCAGCGTCTGGAGCATACGGGTGACCGCATCCAACTCACTGCCCTCAACGCCCCAGCCGCTGCCCTGCTTGCTCGCAAGCAGCACTGCTTCAAACACTCTCAGCGAGGAGTTCATGGAAATATCCTGGGGGACGTGTGCGGGGCGGTTGCGATGATGAATGGACCAGGTCTCGACAGCCTGCCCTGCCACCGTCACGGTGCCTGCGCCACCCAGCTCGCCCGCAATCCGGCGCAGCAGCGTGGATTTACCGGCAGCGTTCGAACCAAGCAGCGTCGTGATGCTACCCGCCGCCATCGGCCCGAAGCTGACGTTCTGCAATACCATATGGCCGTCGAAGGCTACCGACACGTCCGCGATGTTGAGCAAGGCAGTCATCGCGTCTTCGCTCGCAGAATCAACGCAAAAAACAAGGGCACGCCCACCAGGGAGGTCACTATTCCAATCGGCAGGGTTTGCCCCGCGACCAGCGATTTGCTCAGTACCGAGGCCGCCGACAGCATGCATGCCCCACATAGCGCAGAGGCCGGAAGGAGAAAGCGCTGGTCCTCGCCTACCAGCATTCGGGCAATATGCGGCCCCACCAAACCGACGAACCCGATGGTGCCCACAAAAGAGACGCAGATAGAGGCGAGCAGACTGCTGAGCAGAATGCCGCGTAAGCGCAGGCGCGCTACGGGAATCCCCAAAGCCGTCGCCCGGGCCTCTCCAAGTTGTAATGCCGTCAATGCCCAGGACTGGCGGGCGAACGTAAACGATACGATCACGAGAATGACGCTCATGATGCCGAGCTTGGGCCACGTAGCACGCGAAAGACTGCCCATTGTCCAGAACACGACAGCAGAGAGTGCCTGGTCGGGGCCGATGTACTGCAGCGCCTCCAGCAGCGCCGAGAACGTAAAGACCAGGGTCGTGCCCAGCAATATGATCATTTCGGTGGTGATACCGCGTTTGCGACTCAGGCGATGAATGAACAACGCCGCTGCCATCGAAACGAGGAACGCATTGACGGGGATGGCGTAGGCGACAGCCGAAGCAGGCAGAACGCTTACACCCAATATCAGACCGAGTGCGGCGCCAAAGCTCGCCGCGGCCGACAAGCCCAAGGTGAACGGGCTCGCCAGCGGGTTACCGAGCACTGTCTGCATTTGCAAACCCGCAATCGACAGACTCGCGCCGACGACCAGAGCCGATAGCGCCACGGGTAGTCGAATGTCCCAAAGTATCACGCTCACCTGGCTCGACGACGCGTCTTGCATCAAGACGGACAGCAGCTCCATCAACCTGTAATGCGCCGGGCCGATGGAAAGGTCGATCGTGAAAAACACAAGGATAAGCAGGCTAATGCCGACGATCATGCTCAAGCGGCGTTTCGCAAGGCGGCTGTATAGGCTCCGCCCACGGGTGAGTTCGGCCTGTGTGCCGATGGCTGGCTTCGTCATCATGATGCTCCATCCAGGCTCAGCCAATAACCGGGTTGATAAGGAACCGGAAGAAAACGCGCGTGGAACTCGCGAAACGTCGCGTCCGGATCCAGCGATGCGAAGAGTTCGGGATGAAGCCACTTTGCTATCCGCTGCAATGCGACAAAGTAGTACGGATTGTCATAGAAGGGATGCCAGATAGCGTGGACCCTTCCCGCCCTCACCGCCGACAGTGAGCGATAAGCCGGCCGACGCATCAACCGTCGCAAACGCGCGAGCCCTTGCGCGGGGTCGGCGCCGGGCCCGAGGTTGACCCAGTCTCCCGCAGGCGAATAAAGCGACCAATTTGCGCCGGTCACCAGGATAACATCCGGGTCGCTGGCGATAACCTGCTCGGGATGCAAGGTACCGAACGTACTGCGCAGGAAGTGAGAGCCGAGGTTGTCACCTCCGGCGACTGTGACAAGCTCACCGAAATTGCCTTCGCCGTACGTCAGGCAGCAGTCGTCATACAGACCTGCAGCGCGCTCGACCATGACACGAGGCCGTGCTTGAACGTTTTCCAATGGCAACGTGACACGTTCGATCTGCTCTTGGCGAAAACGCAGAAATTCGCTGGCACGCTCGGCTCGCCCAAGCAGTGCGCCGAGGATCTGCAGGCTTCGCAAGGTGTTATCAAACATCCGGGTGCGAAAATCCACGAACACGATCGGAATGCCCACCTGCGTCAACCGTGCCATCAGGCCCGACGACTCGGCGGCGGCCTTTGAACTGAGGTTCATGATCACCACGTCCGGCGCCAACGAAATCGCTAATTCGCTACCAATGGAGTCGAGCGTCGCGGCTGGAAACGATGGAATGCGGCCCATCTCGGGAAACTTCCGCAGATATGCCCGATAGCCATCCAGGTCCGCAGCCTTGAAGTTCTCGCCCCAACCCACAACGTCAGCAAATGGCCGGTCCGGAAGCAGCACCGCCAAGACGTAAGCCAGCGTGCCGTCCCCCAGCAGCACCCGCCTCACAGGTCGATCTATGTGTACATTACGGTCAGCAACATCCTTGAATGACACACGTGCGGGCGCAGCGGTGAGACTTCGAGAAAGGCTGATCAACATTCCAGCCGCCATCAGGCGCCCCAGAACACGGCGCCTTGAATACAGAACATCGCCCATTTGGCTCACCAACGGTAAGTGAGAGAAGTGGTGGCCGTACGATCCTGCCCGACAAAGCAATACATGGCCGAGGTACAACTTGCGACGTATTCCTTGTTAGTCAGGTTGCTGACATTGAGCGCCAGCGAAGCGCCTTCAAGCGAAGGCGCAATTGAACCAAGCTCATAGTTCAACGCCAGGTCAAAAAGCGTGACCGCCGGAACTTTGAACGTGTTAGCTGGATCGCCGTACGACGCGCCCAGGTAACGCGAGCCTGCTCCGATTTTCAGGCCGGACAAAGATCCGCGCCCTATGAGGTAATCAAGCCACAGGGCAGCGCTGTGTCGGGGGGTTTGTGTCAGGCTGTTGCCTTGGTAGGTCGTATCCTGGACCAAGGCGTTATCCAGGTAGCTGTAACTGGCAAGCAGATTAAGATTTTCGACCAGCTCGGCAGTGGCTGAAAGATCGACACCACGGCTGCGCACCTTGCCCGCCTGGGTATTGAACCCCAGATGGGCCGCATCGGCGGTTTTGACGTTGGTCTGTTCCAGATTGTAAATGGCGGCCGTCAGCAATGTTCTGGAGTCGGCGGGGTGAAACTTGATGCCTATCTCCGATTGTGTCGTTTCAGTCGGGACGAAAGCACTCCCGTTGTAACCGCTGCCTATCAACGGATTAAAAGACGTGGCATAGCTCACATAGGGAGAAATGCCGTTGTCAAACTGGAAACTCAGGCCTGTACGCCCCGACCACTTCCCGTTGTTCATCCTGGTGGAGACCGAAGTAGGGGAATAACTTCGCGTCACGTCGTCTGTTTCGGATTTATCGTAGCGTGTGCCCAACGTCAGACGCCATCGGTCATAAGAAATCTGATCCTGTACATAGAGGCCCAAGCGATCGAACTCCTGCTTCTCGGACCAAGGTGCTGCGCGGCTTGCCGTGAAGTCTGGTTTGACATGCGGGCGATAGTCCGAGCCGTAGGGGTCAACAAGATAAGGGCCACTGCTATAGAGGGCACTGCTTACAGTGCCCGAGGCAAAATCGGCACCCACGATAACGTCGTGCTTAGTAGGCCCTAGCTGGAGGCTGCCACTGACATAGTTGTCCATCGAGAACGTATTGGAACTGGAAGGGGAAATCTCATAAGTGTTTTTTAGCAGTGGCTTCCCGTTGACCACCGAATACCCGTAGACAACGCTTCTTTGCAAATCCGAGGCGATATGCATGTAGCGCATAGTGCTCGTCACCTTCCAGTCATTGTCGAACGAGTGGGTGAAGTTGGAGCTGATGTAATTTTGTTCGCGGGACGAGTCATCAAACGACATATCCCGGTAGTTCCTGTCCCGATCTATTGATGGATAGGGACTTTTATTCAGCCCAAGCAGGTTAGCCGGCAAAGAGTTGTAGTTCGGTATTTCGGGCTCCCGAGAGTGAACAAGCTGGACAGTCCAAGAGGTTTGCTCCGTCGGCTGCCACGTCAGCGAAGGCGCGAGATAGAGCCGCTTGTGGCGTACATCTTCGACCTGGTCATTCGCCTTCAACCCTGTCGCGGTAAAGCGATAGAGCAGCGTCCTGTCACTGTCGATTGGACCGGTTGAATCCACGCCAAGAAACGTACGATCGAAGCTGCCAAATTGTGTCGTGACCTCATGCGACTCCACCTCTTGGGGCTTGCGAGTTACCTGGTTGACTATGCCTCCGCCGGTTGATTGTCCATAAAGATAGGACGACGGTCCTCGCAATACTTCGACACGCTCCAGTGTGTAGGGATCGACCTGGGGCGACCAACTGCCAGGGTTACTGATTAAGCGCAACCCGTCCAAATAGTAATCGGCTTCGACGCCCCGGATTTTTGTGAAGTCGAGCTGATCTCCGAAGGCCCCGTATTTTTCGCTATTGGCGCCTGTCGTATAGCGCAACGCCTGACTGGTGGTTTTTATTTGCTGGGTATCCATCTGTTCGCGCGTGACTACCGACACGGATTGAGGAATTTCCAGGATCGAAGTGTCGGTCTTGGTGCCCAGCCCGGATTGCTCCGCAACATAGCCATGTACGAGACCAGACTCCCCTCCCTTCGTGCTCACCCCAGTGACACTGGTGGCCGGCAAGGTGAGCACACCTGCAACGGGTGGGATTGGATCATTCTCGCTCGTGCGCTGCGCAAGGTCATCAGCGTGAGCCATTTGATAAGCGCACAGGGTTAGCGTAGAGGCGATCACCGCGCACTGCTGAGCGGTGCGGCGAAAGTGGATGGGTTTCGAGCTTGGAGAGGGATGAATCAGCGGCCAGTTGTTCATTTTTTACACGGCGTCAAGCGGACTGGGAGGCAAATTCTATTCACTGACTGACTGACAGTCAATTCAAATGAGAAGTAACATCATTTGTGCCTTGCGTGCCTGTGTAATCACTTCAGCTCAATTACCGGGCGCCACTTGTATGAACCCGTGCAACGAGGGTGCTGCCACGCCGTCGCAACGCTGCGAAAATTCCCCAAAAGCCACAATTTCCGCATAAGGAAAAAGGCATCATGTCGTATGCGCGTTGGCCAAAAGCTCAACATCATGCAGTGATCCACGCCAAGCATGAACTGGTGATGCGTCCCCCCGCGTGGCGTGCCCGGGCCAACCTTTAATGAATGATCAACGACTGCTCCAGAAGGTATAACTGGCCATGAACGGCGAAGGTAAGCCCCCCCCACAAACTCTCAACCTGTGCGCCTCGCTGTCGGACGACGCACGCTTTTGTTGAGGTAGGAGCATCCGGATGCGGACGGACTATCGAGACCAATCACAAACAATACGCCGCTTAATTTCAAGTAATACTTTAATGCTGAATTTCTGCTTCGCGCGTGTTTTCCGTGACATGCGTACAAGGTTAAATTACAGCTTTCGAAAGACAAGCGACTTGATACTCGGGCCGTAAACGTTCGGAAAGATGCAGATGTCACATGCTTGATGGCACGTTTTCGAGGCTGAACCGACCCTAGTATAGGGGATGCCATTAAATGATCAGGTTGTAAGCCCATGCAGCTCTCCTCCTCCCAATCCCCCTTACCAATCTGACGTAGTCATAGCCCAGTAGTTTTGCTGCCTCATTGACATCTGGCTCACTACTGCTTACTTCTAGCGCAAAAGCCATTTTTCCAAATATTCAATACCACTGCACCTCAATCGCAGCCGCATCAATTCTAAATATCTAGAGTCGCAGATCGTAAATCGTAAATCGATGGCGAAAACTTTTCGTCCCACCGAGTGATGGCACATTAAACAAGCATGCATGATTATCATGTTGAATTTCAGTCAAATGGAATGACCTCACCGAGTGACAAAGTTGAGTAAATCAGCCGCTGCTGTAAGTTGGGTTGATGAACAGATATTCCACGGGAGGCCTATCCATTTTAAATGGAGGTGCGTCCGAACATGTCCGCTTATGTTTTCAACCCACAAGCTAAGGTCTTTTATCGCCCCATAGATGCGGCGTTGCGCTGGTGCAATTTAATCCATTATGAAACACAGATTATGCAAGCTGCTTGGTCACGCCCAGAAGAACTCGCGGCTCTGTTTCCTCAATGGCCTGGCCTTTGCGCAACTACCGAAAAAATTTATGACGCGGTGCGGAACGGGGATCTGCCTTATGGCTGCCTCGGTATTTCTGTTCCTTTGGGAAGCTATGTAGAGCCCTTCCAGCTAACCATCCGCCATTCAGACTTACGTCGTTGGATGGAGACTCATTACCCGGACCATAAGCCTGTATTTTTATTCGAGTCCGGTGAGGACGCACCTGCTAAGGTCAGTCTCGGAACTTTTCTATCATTGAAAGCAGATCGAGATGAGTTATCGAGGGAGTTGACAGTACAGCAGCGTCACCTTCAAGAAGTCTTGGCAGATCTCGAGTCAATTGGATTTGAAAGAGATGGGCTCAAAGCTTTGGCCGAAACAAACGGGCAACTCAGCGAGCGTAGCGAGTTGACCTATCACAACATCATCGGAGCGTTGGTGAGCCTTTTCTTAGATCATTCGCCCGCCGGAAAGCCCCTCTCCTTATTCAAAAATCAAGCAGCGATCGTCGATGCCATTATCGCACGCTATAAGGATAAGCCAGGCCTCAGCAAACGAACGTTGGATGAAAAATTCGCCGCTGCCAATCGCAGCCTTAACCGGAATAGATAGACTGAAATATTGCACTGCAATCCCAACGATTGCAGTGCAATGACTTTCCCCTATTTCTGCTATTCAATTCAGGTCACTTGCCACCACGCACCAATCTGCGCCAGGAGTGACCAGCATGTCCAGCCAATCCTCATCCACAGTTGAAACACCTCAACCACAGATCGAACGCCACATCATGCGGCGCGAAGAAGTCGAACGAAAAACCGGTTTCAAACGGGCGCACATCTACAACTTGATGAAAGAAGGGAAGTTCCCTCAGGCTAAGCGTATTGGGTTGCGCGCTGTTGGCTGGGACTCAGTGGAGATCGAGCGGTGGGTCGTTGAGCGTTTAGGTCATAGGGCCTGATGCCATGCGTGTGGTATCGGTGATTTCCACCAAAGGTGGTGTAGGCAAAACCACGGTGGCGGCCAATCTCGGCGGTTTGCTGGCGGATGCTGGCCTACGCGTCCTGCTGCTCGATCTGGATAGCCAACCCACCCTCTCCAGCTATTACGCTTTGAGCCAGAAAGCTGTTGCTGGTGCGTACGAGCTCATTGCATTCAACCTGACAACTCCTGCACAGATTATTTCCAAGACGGTGATTACAGGGCTCGACATGATCGTCTCCAACGACGCTCAGGGCCAGTTGAATACATTACTACTGCACGCCCCTGACGGGCGATTACGGCTGCGCAATTTGCTCGATGATTTCCGCCCCCGTTACGACCTGCTTTTGATCGACACTCAAGGCGCGCGTAGCGTGCTGCTGGAGATGGCCATCCTCGCCTGCGATATCGCCCTCTCCCCCATCACACCGGAAATGCTCGCCGCCCGCGAACTGCGCCGCGGCACCTTGAAACTGTTCAGTGAGCTCGAACCATTCCGTCACCTGGGCATTACACCCCCACCGCTGCGACTGCTGCTGAATCAGGTAAATAGCATCCGGGTGGACACACGGATGATCATCCGTGGTCTGCGTGAGACTTTCGCTGGGGCGACCAACATATTAGTTCTAGAAACCGTAGTTCCAGACCGAGTGGCGTATCTCAATGCCGCTTCCCTCGGCCTTCCGGTCCACAGAGCAGAGACGCATCGGTCACGTGAACGACGCTCACCATCAGCATTGGAAACCATGCAAGCGCTGGCCATTGAGTTGTTTCCGGAATGGCGCGAAGCGATATCTGCGGTGATCAGATGCGCGGAGGTTCAGTGAGACGAATCACCAAGCCCGCATTCTCGCCAAGTCATTTTGTTTGTTCGACCTTGAGGCCAATAGCGTTTGGCAAGGAGTCTTTTGATGTTGGATCAACTTCCCATCATCGTTCAACCATCCAATCGACCACTCCACCCACCTTACGAGGAGTGCTGCACTGTGGTCTTTCGCCTGCAGCGTGGACACTCAGCTATGGGTTGGTTCCTCGCAGAGCTTTCCCGACATTTCGAAGGTTCGGGGACTGCCGAGATCGTGAAATTCGAGGTCGGTGACCATTTGCGTAACTGGCGTTAACTGAGGCAGTTCAAATGAAGAAGCTCAGTCAGGAGGAAATCACCGACAAGCTGCACCAGGACCACTTCCCTCCGGGTCCAGAACTGGAGCGGCTGTCCGATCCAGTCATCGACACACCTATGCTGGTCACCCTGGAGCAGTTGCGGCCCTACGAACACAACCCGCGCTTCATCCGTAATCCGCTATTCGACGATATCAAGGCTTCGATCCGTGAACGCGGGCTGGATCAACCACCACCGATTACCCGCCGCCCGGGTGAAACCTATTTCATCATCCGCAACGGCGGTAATACGCGCTTGTCGATTCTCGGCGAGCTGTGGCAGGAAACCCGCGACGAACGCTTCTTTCGCATTCATTGTCTGTTCCGACCGTGGACCAATGAAATCAGCGCCCTACTCGGCCATCTAGCCGAAAGCGACCTGCACGGCCAACTCACCTTCGTCGAACGTGCTCTGGCGGTAACCAAACTCAAAACCATGTTCGAGTCAGATGGAGCAGCACTCTCGCAACGAGAGCTGGCACGACGTCTTGCCGCTGGGGGCTATCCCATTTCACAGTCACACATCAGCCGGATGCTCGACACCCTCGAACACTTACTGCCCGCCATTCCACAAACCCTGTATGCCGGTTTGGGCAAGCCCCAGATCGAACGCCTGATCGGCCTACGTAGCCAGGCTGAGCGAACCTGGAACCGCTATCCAACCGCCACCGGCGCGTTCGCCGATTTTTGGCTCGATACACTGGGTTACTTCGATGCCGCGACCGAATCCTTCGATCTTGAGCGGCTCCAGGATGAACTGCTCGAACGCATGAGCCACTTGCTCGGACAGTCCTACCGTATGTTGGCCTTGGAACTGAGCGATGCCCAGAGGGTCATCTCGACGCCGGCCGTTGTCCTCACCAAACCCTCGGAGAACAGCCATCTGCCGAGCATTGATGTCGCCGCGGCAGGAGCTCCCTCCTCCGAGCCCCATTCCAAATCAACGGATGCCAGACCCCAAACCGAACCAACGCGAAAGGA
This sequence comes from Pseudomonas sp. MF08875, assembly GCF_059862525.1. Taxonomy (NCBI): domain Bacteria; kingdom Pseudomonadati; phylum Pseudomonadota; class Gammaproteobacteria; order Pseudomonadales; family Pseudomonadaceae; genus Pseudomonas; species Pseudomonas sp. MF08875. The sequence goes on along the minus strand of NZ_JCBCUW010000041.1, from coordinate 39,226 downwards.
ATTGCTTACACCGACTGGAACGAACGTCGTATCAGCGGTCAGTCCTCCATCACGCGTTCAACAGATTCGTGAACAAATCGATCGCGAGATAGCCACCGAAACGACGTCCCCAGTCGAAACCTGCCCAATCGACGACCTCTGGACCATCGCACCAACGCTGGATACGCCCGAACAACTGCGTTTAACCATTGCCGGACTGGCTCGGGAAATGGCGGCCTATGCCGGAGATGCCGAGAGCATCATTGATCAAAAGCTTGGCTTGGGCTTCACCCTAGACATTGAGCGACTTGATCTTTCAGCGCCTCGCTCGACCGGCGTTCACCTAATGCTCCTGGCCCTGCTACGTGCTCAAGACGAGGTGAACTGGGAAGATCGCAAGCAAATACCTTCCGCACTGTTCGGGCAACTGTTGTTAGGGGTCTATCAACTCTATCTGCCAGATCGACCAGTCACGGACGTGGGGCTGGAACGACTGCCTGACAGTCTGTTAATTAAGCTGTTTCGCTTGATACGCCTAGCCCGGCGTCTAATCGACTTAACACTCATCTCTGAAGACAAAAACTCACCGGAGGAGCTGAGATGAACTTGTCCTTCAATATGCTCAATCAAGCCATGCTAACCCAGGTACTGCACGAACTGCGCCAGGGCAACCTGCAACGCTGCAAGGCACTTGGACTGAGTGAGGATGACATCTTCGTGCTGCAATCCTTACAACCGACCACGTTATCGCGCCTGGCCCATGCCACAGTCCCTTGGCTTGAGGTCAAGATTGACTCGCCAGTACTACATCGTTTGATTGAACAAGCTGAACGCGACGAACAGAACGAACGGTTGATCAACCGAGCGCTCAAACTCGGCGCCAGCAGCACCATTATGTACCAGTGTTTTGGCTTGGCGCATTCGGAAACAGCCATGCGTCGGCGTCTACTCAAGATAGAAACTCGTAAAGGCCGCCCCCAACATTTAAGCGAAGCGCAGGAGCATGCGTTGTGGCAACGTTGGTGCCAAATACGAACAGAGGACGGCACCGAGGATAAACTCGACGCCATGATGATGCTTGCCGAAGAACAGCAGATCAGCTTGACCATCGTTTGGCAGCAAATCGACCAGTACAGCAACAAAACATGAATGCTGTTCCTGCCAGTCGCTGGCAACGTGTCCTGCAGCAATGCACACAGCAGCTGCATGAGCGCTGGCCAGCACGCCCTACCACTGAACAGCCCTCCAACCAGGCTCTACAGGCTGGCTTTCTGTTTAGTGGAAAATCACACGAAGTCGTGCCATGTCGGCTGCTGTTGGATAATCGGCTGACGCCATTGGAGCGAAATGCCTGGCAGGTATTTCGACTCATGCTGCAAGGCCAGGGCGTGGTCACGCCGCGCTATGAGGATTTGCAGCCTTACCTCTCGAGCGTCCCCTACGGTGCGTCAGCCTCGCGTGAAACCATTGCACGCGTGTTGACGATGCTCAGGCTCACTCGCTGGCTCAGTTTGGTTAGCCGCGGTCGCGATCAAATCAGCGGGCAGCTACAAGGTTCTTTGTATGTTCTGCACGATGAGCCGTTAACCCCCGCCGAAGCCATGGAGCTCGATCAGGACTACCTAGAACTGGTCGGACATGCCCTCGTTCATGCGACAAAGGCCGTGCGTATTGTCGCTCAGCACATTGTGGAGGAGGTCCGACAGGACATAAATATCGATCAGGGTCGATTACCGACGCGGCTCGAAAGCTGGGGCGAACAGTGGACGCAGCAAGGCTTGGGTCAGCCACCCGGTGATGCATTCCACGATTCCGAACATGGGGAAGTTCACCGCGTTCGGAATCGTGCAGGCCCTCGTTCGGATTCCGAATCAGGCTCGAACCCTAACGTTTCCAGCACCGTTCGGAATCCGAACGCCGCCTGTACTGTATTAAAAGAAAGTAAATGTACAGTACCGCGCGCGACCTCTACTGTGGATAACCTGCACTGGCCCACTTCGCTGCACCTGAGCCCAAGCGAACGTCAGGCCGTCGCCGTAGCGCTGAACAAGCTCAACCCAGCGGATCAGCAGGCGGTGCTTAACGAAGCAGGGGCACGCTGTGCGGCCGGTGGTATACGCAAGCCAGCTGCCTATCTGATGGGCTTGGCCCAGCGTGCGCTGAAGGGCGACTTTCGTCCTTGGGCAAGTCAGGCCGAGCCATCACCCATCGCAGAACTGCCCCCACCCGCCCCCTCGCGGCCATCTCGAAAAAAGGGCGAACCTGCATCAGCCCTCGCCCAAGCGTGCCTAAATGAGCTGCTCCAGCTGCGTGGAGGCAGTGGACGTCAGTAGATTTGATGCCAGTGGCATCAAATCCATAGCGTTCCAATCTACGAAAATATCGGACCGAACCATGGAGCGTTTAGCGAAACGCCTGGGTGTAGTTCCAATAAACGTAGACGTCAGGCATTTGCCCTCTCTCACAAAACCGAATAGACCGCATTCAGCTTTTTGGCTGTCCTTGACCCTCATCTGTCGCAACGTCCCGCCAAAGCCAATGCGAGGACAACACCATGGCCGATCACTATCAACTCAATCTGGGTTCATTGCGCAGCAGCATCACCCTGACCCTGCATACCCACCATGCAGCCCGGATCTGGCAAGGTCGGACTGCACGTGAAGGTGTGCACTCGATCATGGGCATGGCCGGCTACATCAGCGTCACCAATCTGATCAAACAAGCTGCAGCGCAGGACGACCCTTATGCCGATTGGGCTATCGTCCAACTCGAAGAAAAACTGCTGCAGGCTAAGGCTGGGATGCTGGAACTGACCCAACAACTGGATCAGATCAGACGGGACCTGCCGACGCAGATCGACATGAGCGATAACCTCAACATCCACCCCGTCACCTTACCCTTGTACATCGGCAGCCAACTGGGGTTCCTCGCCGTCTACCTGCTGACTGACTACGACACGCTGGTGCGGCATACCCTGTTGGCCCATCACACCGCCTTGATCGGTCGTAGGGACATGGAAGCTTGGATCGACGACGGTGCCCATCTGCTGCGCAGCCTGTTTGGCCAGGCGCAGCGTTATCGGCATGCCGGCGTCACCCGTGATGATATGGCAGCGAATAACGCTCGTGCTCTGGCGGCCATGGAGAAGTTTGGATTACCCCCTATAGACGTCCTTGAGGGGCATCGCCGCTCCCAGTTCGCGCCAACCATCGTTCGTCGTGGTGCTGTGGCAGTGGATGGCGCTGGCGCGTTGGCAGAAGACGCGGCGGAGCTGTTTGCGACAGTGGATGAGCCGGAGGATGAAGTATGAAGCCTCTAATCCCAACTCAACCAATGCTCCTCGAATCACTCACACCGGATGCCTATCGACAGTTCGAACACGCTGCCTCCCTAAAAGGCCTTTTAAAACCTTTTAAGGGTAAGGGGGAGCTGGAGTACCTGGCGCAGGTGGCGAGGGGAACCGAGGCGCAGTTACGTCGCCTGATGGAGGCGGTGGCGCAGCAGGCCGGACAACCGCCTTACTCGCTGCTTGACATTCGATTGGTGCTGCAGAACACCAGTGCGGGCAGCACCTTTTTGCGATGGCGCACCCGTGACTTTGCCCGTATGGGCGTTGCGGTCTGGGAACGCCAGGTCTCCAACAAGGCCTTGCAGCAAGCCGTACGCGAGGGATTGCACCGTTTCGAATGCGAGCGCATTGCACTCAACTTGCAGATGAGCGTGGTGCATTCGCTCTACCGTCAGGCTTCAACCTGCACGATCAAATTGGCCAGCGCCGAACGGCTGCTGCGCCAGTTCACACCAGCAGCGGAGATATCACGATGAGTACTTTTTTTGTCGGCGAAGGCAACATCGGCAGTGCGCCAGAGTTCCAGGAGTTCCCCTCAGGCAATGACGAGCCACGGCGTTTGCTGCGCCTGAATGTGTACTTCGACAACCCCGTGCCACGCGATGGAAGCTATGAGGATCGAGGCGGCTATTGGGCGCCGGTCGAGCTCTGGCACCGCGAGGCTGAGCACTGGAGCACGCTGTACCAGAAAGGTATGCGTGTGTTGGTCGAAGGCCGCACCGTGCGTGACGAGTGGGAGGACAGCGAAGACAACGCGCGGGTGACCTTCAAGATCGAGGCGCGTCGTGTCGGCATCCTGCCTCATCGCGTGCAGAACGTGGTCATGCGGGAGCGCTCCAGTGAATCAACCTCATCTGCGGCTCACGCCCGGCAGGCTACAGACCAGGCCAGCTCGCCTGCGTCGAAGTCCAAAAAACGCAGAGGGCAGCCACCATCGGCATGACGAACTTGAGGCATAAAAATTGCGCCTTTGCGCGTAATTCCTGGTCTGTTATTACTCGCTGCTCGTGAAGCACTGTCGTCCACGTGACTACAAGGTAACAGCCTCGCCCCCAATAAAGACCGCCCTCACCGCCTAATATGAGGGACCTGCCATTCAGGTTTCTCATAGCGCGCAACTGCTGTTGCCAACGAGGCTGCTCCGAACTCAACCCGGAGCAGTTCTATGCGTATCTTTCTCTGCGAGAAACCCTCCCAAGGTCGTGACATCGCCAAGGTTCTCGGAGCCAGCCGACGTGGCGATGGTTGCTTGATCGGACGTGAGACAACCGTCACTTGGTGTATCGGTCACCTGCTGGAAACGGCCCCACCTGAAGCCTATGGCGATCAGTACAAGACCTGGTCGTTGGCTCATCTACCGATCATTCCCGCTCAGTGGAGGGTTGAGGTCAAACCCAAGACTGTCGCGCAGTTCAAAATCATCAAACACCTGCTCAGCGAAGCTACCACCGTCATCATCGCCACCGACGCCGATCGCGAAGGTGAAATGATTGCCCGCGAGTTACTAGAGCTCTGCAACTATCGTGGTTCTGTTGAGCGCCTCTGGTTATCCGCACTCAACGAGGCGTCGATTCGCAAAGCACTGTCCTCGCTGAAGTCTAGTCAGGAGACCTTCCCGCTCTATCACTCAGCCCTCGCCCGCAGCCGCGCCGATTGGCTGATTGGTATGAATCTCAGTCGTTTGTTTACCCTCCTAGGACGGCGGGCGAGCTATGACGGCGTGCTGTCGGTTGGACGCGTCCAAACGCCCACTTTGCGCTTTGTGGTTGAACGAGACCGCGCGATTGCCATCTTCGTCTCTGTGCCGTACTGGGTGGTAGATGTGCACCTGTCTTCAATGGGGCAACCCTTCATCGCATCGTGGATACCGCCAAGCTCAGGACGTGACGAAGCCGGTCGCTGCCTGCAGCAGGCGCTTGCCAGTCAAACCCTCCAAGCGATTTCTAGCAGCAAGACCGCCACCGTAGGCTTGCTGCAGACTGAGCATTTGCGCGAAGCGCCACCCCTGCCTTTCGACCTGAGCACATTGCAAGAAGTCTGTTCACGCAAGTTGGGACTCGGCGCTCAGGAAACGCTGAACATCGCTCAAGCCTTGTATGAAACCCACAAAGCCACCAGCTATCCGCGCAGCGATTGCCGCTATTTGCCAGAGAGCATGTTCAACGAGGTAGCGGCGATATTCGATGCCCTGCTCAAAATGGATCCCGCGTTACGCCCAGCGCTCGGAAGCATCGATCGATCATTACGCTCACGAGCATGGAACGATGCCAAGATCACCGCGCACCACGTCATCATCCCCACCACCGAGCCGGCGAACCTTGGGCGGATGTCAGAACAAGAGCGCCAAGTCTACGAACTGATTCGTAGCCACTACCTCGCGCAATTCCTGCCGCATCACGAGTTTGATCGAACCGAGGTCGAACTGGAGTGCGGTGCCGAGCGTTTGACTGCTGTTGGCAAACAGATCCTCGTCCAAGGCTGGAAAGGCTTGCTCTCCGACAGCGCCGAAGACGATGAACCCAGTCAAAAATCTCAGGTGTTGCCCGTCCTACAACAGGGTATGCAATGCGAAGTGGACGACGTCGAACTCAAGTCCATGCGCACCGCTGCGCCCAAACCGCTCACCGAGGGCGATCTGATCAAGGCGATGAAAAACGTGGCCAAGCTGGTCAACGACCCACGCCTGAAGCAGAAACTTCGGGACACCACCGGTATCGGCACCGAAGCCACGCGAGCCGGCATTATCAAGGGGTTGATTGATCGCGGTTACTTGTTGAAGAAAAAACGTGCATTAACGGCCTCCGCAGCGGCCCATACCCTGATCGAAGCGGTACCCGCAGCAGTCGCGGATCCGAGTATGACAGCGATCTGGGAGCAAGCTCTGGATGAAATCGAAGCGGGACGTCTGACCTTGGATGCATTCGTTGCCAAGCAGGCGCACTGGATTACGCAGCTGATCGCAAACTGCGGAGCGCTTACCTTGGCGGTAGCGGCCGAAGCCGGGCCTGCCTGCCACATTTGCAACGCCTCAATGTTTAGGCGGAAGGGAAAATCAGGACCGTTCTGGTCATGTTCCCATTACCCGGACTGCAAAGGCACTCTGCCGATCAGCAAAGATACGCGTCGTCCATGAGGCGCCATTGGCGTTCATATGAGATTTGGAGGGTGATATGCGGGTCAGTGCATCATCAACGGCGCCTGCTCCTTCTCCAAGTCGCTTAGCGGTCGTCCGATTTCACGGGCCAAGGCGATGCCTGTCGCTATCCATATCTGCCCCAACTCGTTGAACGCTTTCAGGTGAGCAGGATCTTCGTTAAGCCAATGAACAAGGCTGTCGCGGTGTGCAGGGTTATCAGGGCAGTCGTGGATCTTGATGAACAGCTCCAGTGTTCGATCCCAGATCAGGTCCATGTCGTTCTCGCGCTGCTCATCCATGCTCAACCTTGCCTCCATTTGGTCCTATCAGACCGCTCAGTCTCACTGGTCACTACGGGCTCTGATTCCTGGAGGAACACATGTCACGTCGCGACAAACAGGTATTTCAGTCAATATAACAACCCTATAAGTCGATACTCAACCGTTAAGGATGTTCATGTCAATGGGTCTTTGTTCAACCATTCGGGTTGAATTGGAGAACTCATCACTTGGCACATAAACATCCAACCCAAGCCCAAATTGGGCGCATGATCGCGAAGCACCGCACTCAGCGTAATCTGACCCAGGAAGAGGTGGCTGAACGCCTGGGGATCGGCAGCGAAGCCATATCGCGCCTTGAGCGGGGTGTGGTGGAGCTTTCCGTGGTCAAGCTGATGCAACTGGCGGACATCTTCGATTGCCGGATGGATGAACTGCTGACGGAGTCGAGCAGTCGCCCCAACGACCAGGGCCAGATGATCGCGGGCCTGCTGAGCGGCCTTCAAGAAAGCGACCGTGCCTTTATCCTGACGACCGTCGAACAGCTGGCCGCTCATCTCAGTCGCAAATAACCGCTTCGCCCACTGGATTGACGTCGTCATACCTACTCTGCTGTAGTGCCTCAGGATCATCGCTTACGGCGACCCAAGACCGATTCGCTCCGGGTAGCTCGGTCGGACTCTTAGAGTTCGGAGCCTTCTCTTCTGCGGAATTTCATTCCCTCTTTGTGCTCGACCGGATCAATGTGGCGGATGACTACTGTTGCCTCTGCCAGGCATCAGCGGTCATCCGCTACGGCGATCGCATTCAGTCCCGGAGCCCGCCGGGGAAACACTGGGCACCCTTTGTGCGCGGATGCGTGCCAGCGTATTCCGACCCAGGCCACGATAAGGGTCGGTTGGCGAATCGAGATGCAGTTAAAACAAGTTTTGCGAGGAGCTTGTCGACTGCAGAAGTTTGCCAAAAGGTGGTTTTTCTTTTCCTAGCCTGGCACTCCGCCAGGCCCACTCTTCACTTTCTTCCGTCCAGTAACTGCCACTGAATTCCGGCCATAAAAAATCAGGTTGCGGCGCCTTGACGAGCACCTGTGACAGGCTTATACAAAGGACGTGGTTCGCTGTCGTTGACAGCCCAGCCCAGGTAGCTTGAACCTTCAAGGCTACGCCACGCTCGTGGTGGTTTACCCAAGTGCGATCAGCATTCGGAGGCTCGCAAGATTACCGCTTCAGCGGTGATGAATGCCCACTACCCTAGGTCCGCAGATTTGCTGCGGATTTCTCCTCGGCTGCCCCCCCTATTCTCCAGACGCATCGATCTGATGGTCATCGGCTTGCCGGTGACAAGTCGTTCATCGTTCGCCTTCACCTAACCCACCCTGACGGGGGCTCACTTCCCCGTCAGGGCTGTGCGTCGCCGTTTTCCCTTGAAACAGGAGAACCACCATGGCCCACGCCAACCAATCCCAAGAAGCAACTACTTACTTCAATCTGCACACCGTCGGTATCGGCTACCTCAACCGTGTTCGTGAAGTACAAGTCCGCCGCGGCCAGCCGTTCATGGCGTGCGATATCGCCGCTCTGCATGGTGCCACTGATGCAGTGGAATACACCCGTTTCGACTGCAAAGTCGCAGGGGGCGAAGCTGAACGTTTGATTCGCCTCTACATGGACGCCGTCAAAGCCGACAAAAAGGTCTTGCTGTCGTTCCGTATCGGCGACTTGTGGATTGACCCATTTCTCTATGAGAAAGGCGATAAACAAGGCCAACCGGGCGCCAGCCTGAAAGGTCGTCTGCTGTACATCGACTGGATCAAGGTCAACGGCACGTTCGAGTACAAAGCGCCTGCCAGGCAGGAAGCAACAGCACCTGCTGAGCAGTCGCCAAACAGTGAGCCATCCCCAAAGTCGACTGATGTCGATGCCGAGGATACCGCCCCCCCAGCAAAGTCCAGGATTGAACCTGAATCTGCACCCACTTCCCGCACGGCTCGCCGTGTTGCCACACGTACTGTTCAGTCCGCCTGAGCAATCCACGATGTTTACATCAAGGCGCTCAATCGAGCGCCTTTTCTTCAATCAGCACAGGAGACCCATATGGAATCCTTCTGGCTTTGCGACGACTGCCTGTTCGCTACAGCTTACGAGGACTACAGCACGTTATCGCTCTACTACACGACAGATGAGATCGCGAAACGTATTTCTGGCCTCCATCTTGGGCTGGCTCGGCTAATGCCCATCAGTGCCGACTTCGATCCCGAAACTGGCCGTGGAATAAGAACCTTCTCCCCATTGCCCTGCGACGGTTGTGATTCACATCTGCACGGACAACGCCACCGATTCACTCGGCTGTAAACAGCGCGTCATCGGGCAGTGCCCGTAACTCTATATCAACCTCGGGGACACCACTCCCTCGGGTGTGTACCCCCGGATTTTCTCCTTCGGAGGTAGCCCATGAGCACCCAACTCACACTGATTGAAACCTCGAATGTCGAGGCTGATCGTATCGCCCAAGAAAACCAGCTGATCAACGAAGCGCTGCACATCCTGGATCGTCGGCTGTTCACCCGCGGCCCCGGTCTGACTTCACCTGACACCGTGGCCTCGTACCTAAAACTGCGTATTGCGCCACAAGAGCATGAAGTTTTCGGTGTAATTTTTCTCGATGCCCGCCATCGCGTTCTGGCATTCGAGATCCTCTTTCACGGGAGTATCGATGGCGCCAGCGTTTATCCCCGCCAAGTCGTCAAGCGCTCCCTCGCACATAACGCAGCTGCTGCCATTGTCGTTCACAACCACCCCTCCGGTTGCACGGAACCCAGTCTGGCGGATCGCGCCTTGACCGCACGGTTGAAAGCAGCGCTGGACTTGATCGAAGTGCGCGTACTGGATCACTTCATCGTCGGCGAAGGTCGTCCTCTCTCCCTTGCCGAGCATGGCTGGCTTTAAACCCCCAAAAGGCGTCTTCGGACGCCTTGTTCATTTCCTTCTGGAGAACCGTCATGAACCCCGCACCCCAAGCCCCTACTCTGCTGGGGGCCTCAAATCCATTTGCTCGCGGTTACGACAACTTGCATATCGAACGACTGCTACAGATCGCCTACGCTAATGATTGCCCTCCCTGCTTTCGCCCCGTACACGACACACAAGCCCATCTTCCCGACGATGCGTTAGAACTGTTTCCCTGCCTGTTCAATGACGACGTCGCCTTGATTAGCGAAGGCCAATCCATTCCGGATGAATTGGAAGAATGCTTCCAGTCCGCCGGGCTGGTGCGGCAGGTGATCTATAACGTGACTGGCGAAATGCTCGATGAGCGACATCACGTCGGTGACCTGTACTCCCTGGAAGAAGCCCAAGCCGTGGTCCATCGTTTGAGCTTCGACACAGGACACTACAGTCGAGCCTGGGAGATCAGCACCGCACACCTCACTGACGAAGCGCTGCGCCACCTGGAAAGCTGGGTTGGCAATTTCGACTCAAAGCCAACCGGACTGCTGTTTGAACCCTTTGCCCTGCCAGACTGCAATGGCGTCGGATGTAAGCTGATCGGCACGCCTTGGACCGACGATAACTTGGTGCAGATCGAGGGCAATCCTTACTCCTCGCTGAGGCAAGAGCAGCTCGACGCCGGAACGCCGGAAGCCTTGGTCAACGTACTGTATCTGGCGGCATTGGCGGATGTGAGGTTGTTGATCTTCGACCCCGACGCTGCCGTCTTGGATGGGCTCGCGATTTTTGATGAGTAGCAACGAGTTCAGCGTTAACACGATCCACCTTGAATCAACTTCCTCACTGAATCGCTCCTTCACCTCATGTCAGGTTCTGCACTGAATCTGACATGAGGTTTTTTCCATGGAGCGTTTTTTCACGCCTGTCTGCCTGCTGGGTTTGTTGAGTGCCTGCACCGCACAAATCCCAAACCCATTGCCGACTAATCCAGAGATTGACGGTAGCTCCAATCAGCCGCAGTTATCGAGGAGTCCGGCCGACGAAAGCCATCCGTCAGAACTCCGCTATGGCCGCTATACACTGGTCAGCACCGAGCCCACCACGGAACAACGTGATCTCCTCGCTCAAATCATTGACGTGAGCATTCCGTCCAACCTGAATCCTTCGGTACAGGAAGCGATGCACTACGTGCTGCAGCGCTCGGGTTATTCGCTTTGCCCTGCCGCCGAACCAGTAAAGATATTGTTTAACCGGCCTCTGCCCGCCGCCCATTACCGGCTCGGCCCGATCTCTTTGCGCAGCGCGCTACAAGTGCTGGCTGGCCCCGCCTGGCAACTCACGATCGATGAGGTCAGCCGTTCGGTCTGCTTCGAACGGCAGAAAAATGATGGCGGCACGGTGCGAGTCACGCCAACCTCGTCCCATCAGTCGGAGGCACGGCCATGAAAGCCTCGACCTTTCAGACCCTCATTGTCGGCTCACTTTGCCTGGCGGTCTCCGGGCTGAGTGGTGGTTTGTATAACCAGTATCAACGCGTGACTGAGCTGGAAAATGCGAACGCCCAACGCGCACAGGCCCTGGATACCCTGCAACGTGATTCAAGCACCCTCTTGGATGCCCAGGAAAAGCTGCAATACGCATTGAAAGACCTGAAGCAGATGGTCGATACCGGTGAGCAACAGGCCAATACCCTCGATCCGATGCTGGATCAATGGGCGCAAGAGATACAGGAGCTACGCGACGGCCTGGCAGACCGTGCCACCGAAGCCGACATGATCGCGCTACGCGCACGACTTGAGCACGTTGAGCAGCAACTCTTGGACCTCAAGACCCAGCTACCACTCCCAGCACCGACGCCCTCCTCGGACAAGCCGAAAAAAGCCTCTCGCCCAAAACCTGCCCCGCTCTCGCCGCCATTCTCCGTGTTGGGTGTCGAATCTCGCGGTGGCGAGCGCTTTCTGGCCGTCGCTCCTCCTGATAGCCGTTCGCTCAAGGATATCCAGTTGCTGCACAGCGGCGAGCAGCTAGGCACTTGGCACCTGAAGGTGCTGGAGCCGAACACGGCCATCTTCGCGATGACCACTCAGCCAGACCAGACCGTGCAACTCCCTTGAGAAACGATCATGAACCGAGCGCTCCTGTCCCCCGTCGTCTGTCTCGTTTCACTGCTTAGCACGGCCGCTGCGATGGCTAACCCTGTCACGACACCGTCACGGGCCCAGGACACACAGTCCACTCAGCTGGGGCGCTCGCACCCTGAACAGGCGACAAGCTGGGGGCTCACGGAGCAGGAATGGACGCGCTTCGAACAGATCCAAGCGGGCCCGCGTGGTTTTTGGAGCCCGAATCTGGATCCGCTGACTGCGCTCGGCGTCGAGGCAGAGACCGACCAAGAACGCCAGCGCTATGCCGAATTGCAGGTGGCGTTGGAAGCCAAACGCGCCGAGCGCGAGTTGGCTTACCAAAACGCTTACACCGCGGCTTGGGCCAAGCTGTTTCCTGGGCTGTTGCCGATTCAGGGTATGGCATCCCCGCCCACCGCTAGCTCACCGGTAGAGCCGCGCCGAGCTTTGTTTGTCGAGGACCATTGCCCGCCGTGCACCGCCGAAGCGCAGCGTCTGCAAAGCAGTGATACGACGTTTGATATTTATCTGGTGGGCAGCCAAGGCGAGGATGAACGCGTCCGTCGCTGGGCGCGGCAAGCGGACGTCGATCCGGCCAAGGTTCAGCGCCAGCAGATCACCCTGAACCATGACCGAGGTCGCTGGTTCAGCCTGGGTGCTGCGGGGCCATTGCCCGCCACGTTTCAACAGGTGAACGGACAATGGCAACGCCTAGACTGAGTGGACTTGTGCTCATGCTGACGATGCTCGCAGCCCGGGCTGACGAACTTCCGCCGCCTGCCTATCAACTAGCTGCGCATGACGCCAGCATCCCTTCAACGGTGCTGTTCGCGATTGCGCTGCAGGAGAGTGGTATCCGCGTCCGTGGTCGACTGCTGCCCTGGCCTTGGACCCTGAACATCGCTGGAACACCCTACCGCTTCGCCACTCGCCAGGCCGCCTGTCACGCCTTGCTTCAGGCACTCGCCCGACATGACGCCAAGCGGGTCGATGCCGGTCTCGGGCAAACCAACCTGGGTTACCACGGACAACGTTTTTCCAGTCCTTGCGAAGCCCTTGATCCCTACCGAAATCTCGCCGTGACCGCCGCGCTGCTGCAGGAGCATCACGCCGCCACCGGTGATTGGGTCTTAGCTGCCGGGCGCTATCACCGTCCGGCAGGAGGTGCGCCGGCCGCACGCTACCGTGCTGGCTTTTCCCAGAGACTCGAACAGCTGCTGATTTCCTTTGAACAGGGCACACCACCATGAAGCCCATATCTCTTACCTGCTATTTCCTCCTGCTCTTGGCACCTTTCGCCCAGCCGGAACTGACCGTTGCCGAGGATCAGCCTAGCGACTTCACCCGACTCCATTTTCAAGTTTCCGGGCCGCCCATAAACAACAAGAGCCAGCCTGATCGGGCCATGCATGCGGACCTGTCCACGTTTGCCGATGAAGCCTGGATACTGCCCATCCGCAGCTCCCACTTGAGCCCCGGCCAGATCACGTCTCGCGCCCTGAACATGCCGGGCTTGCAGCCATTTTTCCTGGTCGGGGAGGATCCCCAATCGTTGGCTTGGCTGCATCAGCGTGCGACTGAACTGCAAGAAATGGGGGCGGCCGGCCTCGCCGTCGAAGTGACCGATACTGAAGCCCTGGCCCGAATTCGAGCAGCCGCGCCGGGCATCACCATCCTGCCGGTCAACGGCAACGACATCGCCTCTCGCCTGAAAATTGAGCACTACCCTGTCTTAATCACAGCCACCTCACTGGAACAGTGAGCCTGGGTCATGGCCGAGCATGCGATCGAGTCCAAACTCCGGCCCGCAGTCGAACTATATACCGTGGCGATCTGCGTCGCCGCGGCGGTGTTGTGTGTGTACTCACCCTGGGCCGTGGCCCTATCACCCGAGATCGGTCTGGTTGCAGCGCTGGCCTATGCCCTGTTCGGCCTGATCCGGCTGCGACAAGCCTGGGAGGTGCTGCGCTATCGGCGCAATATCCGTCGGCTGCCCCGTTACGAGCTGACCAGTCGGCAGATTCCGGTCAGTCGTAAACGTTTGTTTATGGGTCGCGGTTTTCGCTGGACCCGCCTGCACACCCAGCGCTTGGTCGAGGCCCAGGATCCGACGGTCGCCCACTATGTCGACCAACCGACCCGCTACCGCCTGGCCCGTGGACTCGAACGGCGCCTGGAGCATGCACCGTTTCCACTCTCGATACTGGCCCGTGTCACGGCCTGGGACAGTGCCTTCAATCCGTTGCGGCCTTTGCCCCCGGTAGGTGGCTCGCCACTATTGCATGGGGTCGAGCCCGATGAAACGGAAGTCAGTCTGCCGCTGGGCGAACGGGTCGGACACACCCTGGTGCTGGGTACTACCCGCGTCGGCAAGACACGACTCGCCGAGGTGTACATCACCCAGGACATTCATCGCATCGAACATGAGGTGGTCATCGTCTTCGATCCGAAGGGCGATGCCGACTTGCTCAAACGCATGTACGTCGAAGCCAAGCGGGCCGGCCGGGATAAGGAGTTCTATGTTTTCCATCTAGGCTGGCCGGAAATATCCGCTCGTTACAACGCCGTGGGACGCTTCGGGCGTATCTCGGAAGTGGCGTCACGCATCGCCGGGCAGCTCAGCGGCGAAGGTAACTCCGCGGCCTTTCGCGAGTTTGCCTGGCGTTTCGTCAACATCATCGCCCGTGCCCTGATCGAGTTAGGCCGGCGTCCGGACTACCTGCAGATCCAACGGCATGTAGTCAACATCGACGCACTGTTCATCGAGTACGCCCAGCAGTTTTTCGCCAAGAACGACCCGAAGGCGTGGGAAGTGATCGTTCAGCTTGAAGGCAAGCTCACCGAGAAGAACATCCCCCGGCATATGATCGGGCGCGAAAAGCGGGTTGTGGCCATCGAGCAATACCTGGCGGTGAAGCGGGTATTTGATCCGGTAATGGACGGACTGCGTTCAGCGGTGCGCTACGACCGTACTTACTTCGACAAAATCGTTGCCTCGCTACTGCCTCTGCTGGAAAAACTCACCACCGGCAAGACCGCCCAGTTACTGGCCCCCAACTACACCGACCTGGATGACCCTAGGCCGATCTTCGACTGGATGCAGATCATCCGAAAACGCGGCATTGTCTACGTCGGTCTGGATGCGCTGACCGACGCCGAGGTGGCCGCCGCTGTGGGCAACTCCATGTTCGCCGACTTGGTCTCAGTCGCGGGCCACATCTACAAACATGGCATTGACCATGGCCTGCCCCAATCGGGTAACAACAGTGACAAGTTGCCGATCAACCTCCACGCCGATGAGTTCAACGAGTTGATGGGTGATGAGTTCATCCCACTGATCAATAAGGGCGGCGGTGCCGGTATCCAGGTAACCGCCTACACCCAGACCCTTAGCGATATCGAAGCACGTATCGGCAACCGGGCCAAGGCCGGCCAGGTGATCGGCAATTTCAACACCCTTCAGATGCTGCGGGTGAGAGAAACCGCGACCGCTGAACTACTCACCCAGCAGTTGCCCAAGGTTAACGTGCTGACCAAGACCCTAGTGTCGGGTGCCACCGACACCTCCGATCCAGAGGCCAATACAGACTTCACTTCGTCCTCGCAGGATCGCGTCAGCAGCACCAGTGTGCCGCTGATCGAGCCAGCGCATATCGTCAGCTTGCCCAAGGGGCAAATGTTCTCCTTTCAGGCCGGTGGCCAGCTCTGGAAAGTCCGTATGCCTTTGCCTAAGCCCTCCAACGACGATGCGGTTCCCAAGGACCTGCAGGAGCTCACCCAGCGGATGCGGGCCATCTACAACGAGCAAGCGGGGCAATGGTGGAGCGCAAGCGGAGGCGGCCCAACAACCAACTTCGATCTGGATCAGGTGGGGTAGCCCGCCCCCCCCCCGCTACAAATTTTGATTCAGCAGAAAACTATCCAGAAGGCGTCGTGACAACATCAACTCTGCAGCGCGCAATGGGGTGAACAATGGCTACTTCCGCCCAGAACACGCCGCCTCAACCGATCCAGCGCCCGGGATTGATCATCTCGGCGATCAGCCTGGTCCTGCGCATCATCGGTTTGCTGATTGCCTCGTTGCTGTTCTCGATCCTCATCGAGTTCGCAGGTCTACTGCTGTTCTGGGGTGATCAGGGCTGGCGACATAGTCAGGCCATGCTAACCAGTGAGTTGGAGTGGCTCAGCGAGCACTTCAAATCTTCACTCATCCTCCAACAGCCCGAACAAGCGATTGTCCACTGGTTGGATTTCCTCAATCAGTGGCTGTTAGTCAAGACTGGCTTTGCGAATTTTGCCCAGCAGGCGCGGGTGTCGAGCCTAGGCGACGGCTTTTGGAGCTGGACCAATCAGCTCTACGTGAGCATTGAGGATTTCGTACTGGCGGCGGTGTATGTGACCTTTACCTACGTGGTGCGACTGACCATTCTGGTCCTGGCCACCCCCCTGTTTCTGCTGGCCATGCTCACCGGTTTTGTGGATGGCCTGATGCGCCGAGACCTGCGAAAATTTGGCGCAGGGCGAGAGAGCAGTTTTGTCTATCACCGTGCTAAGCGGGCAGTGACACCGTTGCTAATCGTGCCCTGGATTATTTACCTATCACTGCCCTTTTCGCTCAACCCACTCGTTATTTTTGTACCGTGCGCCGCGATGCTTGGGGTAACAACGGCAATCACTGCGGCGACATTCAAGAAGTACCTTTAAAATTTTACGACTGCACTGTGGATCAATGCACTAGCTATGATTGGCATTGGAAATTGCTACTTTACAACCATTGGCGATTGTATCCACAAAATCCTTCAACATAGGCTGAATCCATTCCCCACGCTTCTGGTGTTCCGAAAATGGTTTTGAAAACATAAAATCGACCATATCTCTAGTCTGTTGCTCCGCATTTGGGCTCCCGAATTCGACCCCCATACTCTCGAAGTACGAATGTCTATGCTGAAGAACCTCTGCGAGTTTAGCGTCCAGCGTCTGTCCCACCAAAACATAACCGGCCTTTTCTTGATACTGTCGAGAGCCATCACACACTTGTAACATGTCGATATCCCCTAACCCTGACAAAGCCCCCCTTTTATTAAATTCGTTGAGATCAGCTAGAGCATCAGACATTGGACCGCTATCAATCGGCATTGCCTCGGGGTTATGCTGTGACTCTCGGATGATAGACCGTTCAACTCGACTCGCCAGCACAAACTTAACGTACCCTGGGCTAAAGTATTTCAGTGGCAAATTATCGGGTATCTCACGATATGCAATACCCAAGGGAATTTTCACACCGAAAGTCGCCTTGAGATCAGTCCTCCAGCTCCTCTCTTGAACTTGCTTAAAGTACTTTGTCAGATATAAGTCATCAGCACGGATTGCCACAAGACTCTCCACCAAATCCTCTATAGACTTAAAACCTACCCATGTCATACGTAGACCTGTACCAACGAAAAACACTTGTAGTTCTTCGAGTGCACATAACGCCTCTTCAGCCGTAATATTCCCCCGACGCCCCATATGTTCATAGAGGGCTGCTGGCGTCACGGCCAAATACGTCTCGCGATCGCTCCAACCTGTTACAAACCTAGTGAACACAGTATATGACAATGCCTGCAGATCGCGGTTAGCATCAGTCAACCTGTGTTTAAAGGACTGAATAATACTATTATCGAGCACCAGATGCATCGGCCCTTCGAGTTCGTAACTTACTGCATACTTCCTTGCAAATGTCGCAGTTGACCTAAAGAATTGCAAAATCTCCTCATCAGAGCGCCCAGCCAGGCTCTCAGCAACTTCAACTACAACTCTATCCTTAATTCCTTCCAGCACTTCCATAGCTCCATAACGACAACTGAAATCAAAAACCGATCACACCCAGCTCGAATAATCTGCTGACGCTCTCTCTTCCCTCAGAGATCTTAATTCCAGACCAATGTCGGGACCAACAAAATGTCCGTTTTTCCTATTCGTTTTCTCATGTTCACTCTGATCGCGGCTCACAGCGACAGCTATGCAGCGGGGGAGCAGGAGCAGCAACTCACTCTACTCATCCGACAGCTCGATACCCTCGACACGTTGGTACAACGTGCGTCACGTTTTGAAGCAGCAAAATCAAATACACGTTATCGCTTTGACTACCCTCGCCTGACTCACGATATCCAGCGCATTCGCCAAGGTGTGAAGGGCTATCTATCCCCTTCCCGTGCGCAACCTCGCGATCCCACTGAATTGGTCGGCGATTACCGCCTCGACGCTCCGTCCGCGGAGCCGTCGCCATGAGCATGACTGATGCCCAGACCTCTGCGTTCCAAAACGCCTCCGGTTTCTCCGCACAGAACAGTTCGACGCTGTGGCTGTCCCTGGTTCTGGTCCTGGCTTTGCTTTGGTGTGCCTGGGTGATGTGGACGGCTTACCGGGGGTGGGCCGCCGGCAGTGTGCGCTTTGGAGCCTTCGGTGGCAACGCCGCTCGCGTACTGCTCACCTTGCTGGTTTTGATGTTCTTCACCCTGTCCTAACCCAGGAGATCGCCTCCATGCTCAAGTGCATTGTCCCCCTGAAAAACAACCTGCGTGATCGTGCCAGCCAGCGCTTGATCTGTCTGCTGCTGGTACTCGGTCCAAGCCTGGCTTTTGCCGAGCTCCCCACCATGGAAGCGCCTTCCCGAGGTGAAGGCTCCGGATTGATCGAGACGATTAAGAACTACGCCTATGACGGTGGCATCCTGCTCGGCCTACTGATCGCCCTGCTCGCTTTTCTCGGCGTAGCTTGGCACTCCCTGACCGTCTATGCCGACGTGCAAAATCAGCGCAAGACTTGGAAAGACCTCGGCGCGGTTGTCGGCATTGGAGCCCTGCTGGTGGTGATCATCATCTGGTTCCTGACCAAGGCTGCCGCGATTCTGTGAGGTAGACATGAACGACACTGTCGAACGCCTTGCCGACGGCACCTTGGTCTTTCTGCCGGAGCGACTCAATCGCGACCCTGCCGTACTGCGCGGTTTGACCAATGATGAGATGTGGGTGGTGCTCGGTGTCGGCGCACTCATCGGCCTGGTGCTGGGTGCTCCTCTGGCGATTGCCGCCGCCTCCATTGCCGTGGTGCCGACCGGCATGATCGCAGGCATGACGGTGGTGTTATTTGCCGGTGGTACGCTAATGCGTCGGGCCAAACGGGCCCGGCCCGAGACCTGGTTGTACCGCAAGCTCGAATGGGTACTGGCCAGCCGTTGGCGTCTAGGTATCGGGAGTTTGATCCTCCACTCCGGCGCCTGGACGGTCCGCCGGTCACGTCGACTGCGCCCTGCCCTGTCCCGGTGGCAGCCATGAGTCGTTTTCGGAACAAGGTGGATGCCCAACAGGCCCATATCTTCAGCCTGCGTCTGGCGGTAATGATCCTCGCCCTGGTCTGTGCCGGACTCTGGTACGGCTGGCGCTCGGCACCAACCGATTTGACCGTGCATGTCCCCCCGGATCTGCGCTCGGGCAGCACGCGCAAGTGGTGGGATATCCCCTCAGAAAATGTCTATGCCTTTGCCCTGTACATCTTTGGCCAACTCAACCGCTGGCCCTCGGATGGCGAGCAGGATTATCGCCGCGCCATCTATGGCTTGCAGTCCTACCTGACACCCGGCTGCAAGGCCTTCCTCGACGGCGATTATGAGTATCGCAAGGCAGCCGGAGAGCTGCGCCAGCGGGTGCGTGGGGTCTACGAAGTTCTCGGCCGAGGTTACAGCGAGGATCCGGAACTCAGGGTCAAGCAAATCGACCGTGACAGCTGGCTAGTCAAGCTCGACCTCAATGCCGATGAGTATTACGCCGCCGAACCAGTGAAACGGGTGGTGGTGCGCTATCCGTTGCGCGTGGTGCGTTTTGACCTGGATCCCGAGCGCAACAAGTGGGGGCTGGCGCTGGATTGTTATCAGGGCACGCCGCAAAAAATCTCCCTCCCTGGAGGTGCGCCATGAAGCGGAATTCTACCCTGGGACTCACCGTCGCACTGATGCTATGGGGAGCTACAGCGCAGGCCGTCGAGCTGATGCACTGGGAACGCCTCCCCCTCGCGGTCCCGCTGGTGATCAACCAGGAACGGGTGGTCTTTGTCGATGAGGCTGTTCGAGTCGGTGTGCCCTCAACCCTGACGGGCAAGTTGCGCGTGCAATCAACCGGCGGCACGCTGTACCTGCGCGCGTCGGAAGCCATTGCACCGACCCGCCTGCAACTGCAATCGGTAGCAAGCGGCGAGATCATCCTCCTGGATATCGCCGCCACGCCTGGTGATCAAGCGCTGGAGCCCGTGCGTATTCTCAAGAATGCTCCAGTGCAGGCTACCGAGATGGAATCTAGCACTGCCCCTGTTCCAGATCGTACGCCGATCCCGGTCGCTTTGACGCGCTACGCTGCGCAAAGCCTGTACGCGCCTCTGCGCACCGTAGAGTCCCTACCCGGCGTACGCCGCGTCCCGCTCAAGCTGCGCAGCGAACTGCCGACCCTGCTGCCGAGCGAAAACGTATCCAGCGCACCCATTGCCGCCTGGCGACTCGGTGACTACTGGGTGACGGCGGTGAAGTTGCGCAACCGTGGTTCAGCGACGGTGCAGCTCGATCCGCGTCAGCTTCAGGCCAAGCTGTTCACCGCGACCTTCCAGCATGCTTTCCTCGGACCTGTCGGCAGCGCTGAAGACACCACGATTGCCTACCTCGTCACCCGCGGCGCGAGCCTTGAACACGCCGTGGTGCTCCCGCCCGTTGCGCGAGGTGCTGACGATGAAGGCTAACGCCTTGCTCAAGTGGCTGGTACCGGCTGCGCTGTTGGCCGTGGTACTGATCATCCTGAAAACCTGGGTTGCGGGTAGCAACACTTCCTTTCCGGAAAACCCAATCGACCAAGGCAACCTTCCGTTATCCACCGAGCAGGCCAAGTCGCTCGGCATTGCGGGCGATACCCCGCGCGACACGGTCGCCACTCTGGTCGGCCAGGTGAAGGCCATGCGCAGCGACATGCTCGGTCTGAAAAAACACAACGATTCGCTGCAGACGGAGAACAACCGCCTGCGCGAGCGGGAAAACAGTGTCGATTCGCGTATCCAGACGGCGCTTGGCAGCGTGACCCAGCAGGTCGACGAAGGCCGCCGACAAGCCAACGAGGCTCGACTCAAAGCAGAACAAGACAGTCGCCAAGCCCGTGGTCTGCTGACGCAATTGCAGGAACAGCTGTCGGGGCTGACTGGCAAAGGTAAGGACATGCCAATTGGATTGGGGCTTGAGCCGGGCGATGGGGCTCAGTTCAACGAGCAGCATTCTGCCAATGATGCACTGCAGTGGATTGAACCTTCGGATGCTCCGTCCACCGGCGCCCGGAGCAAAACCAAGACCGCGTCCGCCCTGAGTCTGCCTACTGCCTTCAACTCACGGGAGAGTTTGGAGGACAATGCCATCGACCGCAGCCAGAAGCAGTTACGCGAGGTCGCCAAGGGTGAGCGTGACCTGACACGCTCCACTGATCGTACCGAAGGCGCGAAGCCGGTCTACACCATTCCCGAAAACGCCACGCTGATGGGCTCGGTCGCCATGACCGCGCTGATCGGCCGAGTCCCAGTCGACGGCACCGTGAATGATCCCTACCCCTTCAAAGTGCTGGTCGGCCCCGAGAACCTGACCGCCAACGGCATCGACCTGCCGGACGTCGCGGGTGCTGTGATGAGCGGCACGGCGTCCGGTGACTGGACCCTGTCTTGCGTCCGCGGGCAGGTCGAGTCAATCACCTTTGTGTTTACCGACGGCACTATCCGCACGGTGCCTCAGCCGAAGGCGGTAGCCAGCCGCAATGCCTCCACCACCCAGGGCTCGAACACCGACAAGATCCGTGGCGGGCTCGGTTACCTATCCGATCCGTATGGCATCCCGTGCATCGCCGGCGAGCGCCGCTCGAACGCCCAGCAGTACCTTGGCAGCCAGAGCCTGATCACTGCCGCCGGCGCCGGTGTCGCCGCTCTGCTCGGGAATGAGCAGAACAACAGCAGTGTGATCAGTTCGGGCGGCAGTACGCTCGGGGTCACCAGTAGCAATGGCAACAGCGCGCTGAATTCAATTCTCAGTGGTGGGGTCAGCGACATCCGCGAATGGGTCAACAAACTCTATGGCGAAGCCTTTGCTGCCGTGTATGTGCCACCCGCCGCACAGGTCGCCCTCCACCTCGACCATGAGATCACCATCGACTACGAGCCCAAGGGCCGGAGCGTTCGCCATGAAAAAGACCATGCCTCTCTGCCTGACCTGGATTAGCGTGTTCTGCTGGGTCCTGGCGGGGTGTTCCACCGACAAGGAAACGCTGCTGCATCACGGCGAGCAAACCATGCTGAACATCTGGAACGGTGCCGGTTCGCAAGGCACTCAGCAGCAACTGCTGGATGCTCGGCAGCAGTTACGCCGTCCGCTGGCCCAGCCAGATTTCTCCGTTGCTCTCCAGGAACCCTACACGCGCACAGCGGCGAACGAGATCCACAACTTGTTCCCTCGCCTGCCCAATCCCGATCTGGTGCTATACGTGTATCCACATTTGAGTGGTACCGAGCAGGCACCGGTCCCGGGCTACTCGACCGTCTTTCCGTTCTACCAACGTGTGCAGTACGCATTACCCGGTGAACGTCAGGTAGACCTGTAGTGCGTACTGGCGATTCGGGCAATCGTACTCCCGCGTGGAAAGCCTGGCGCAACCCATTGCGCCCGCGCACCACCTTGGCCGATGACGCCGCACTCTATGCGCACAACCCCAGCTTCACCGATCACCTGCCTTGGGTCGAATACCTCGACACCGAGCAGTGTTTTCTACTGGATGACAATCGCTCGGTGGGTGCGGTGTTCGAGTTACTGCCCATCGGCACCGAAGGGCGCGAACCCGATTGGCTGATGGCGGCCCGCGATGCCCTTGAGGATGTCCTGCAGGATAGCTTTGACGAGCTGGATCAAGCGCCTTGGGTGGTGCAGTTTTTCTGCCAGGACGACAACGACTTCACCCCCTATTTGACCCGGCTCACCGATTATATTCAGGACAGTGCGCGAGGCACCGTCTTCACCGAGACATATTTGGAGCTCAGTCGCCGTCATCTGAAGGCCATCACCAA
Source organism: Pseudomonas sp. MF08875 (assembly GCF_059862525.1). Lineage (NCBI taxonomy): Bacteria > Pseudomonadati > Pseudomonadota > Gammaproteobacteria > Pseudomonadales > Pseudomonadaceae > Pseudomonas > Pseudomonas sp. MF08875. The sequence goes on along the minus strand of NZ_JCBCUW010000041.1, from coordinate 16,304 downwards.
GCCCGGTGGACTGTTTGAGGATAAGGTGGTGACGCGCCTGCCGTGGCGTGGCAATAACCGACGGGTGCGCCTGGTGGTCTATCGCTGGCTTGAGTCTGACGTTGAGGAGATGGGACTCACCCCGGTGCAGTCCCTGCAACAGGCTTGCGAACGAATCGGTGCCTCGCTGCAAGCGTGCGGAGTGCAATCGACGCGAGTCGATGGTCGCGGTCTGTATGCCTGGTTATTGCCCTGGTTCAATCCAGCCCCCAAGCTCACCGATGAAGCGCCCGAGGAGTTCTACCGCCGCGTGGCCTATCCGGAGTCTGGCGAGGGCGAGTCGCTGGAACTGCCCTTCGATCATGACTTTGCCGAGCGGCTGTTCTTCAACGAACCGCGTTCGGATGTGCAGCACGGACTCTGGTTTTTTGACGATCAGCCCCATCGGGTCATGGTAGTGGACAAGCTGCGCCGAGCACCCTTGATTGGTCAACTCACCGGAGAAACCCGCAAGGGCGACGCGATAAATGCGCTGTTCGACCAGTTACCCGAAGGTACAGTGATGAGTCTGACCCTGGTGGTCAAACCGCAGGATGTGCTTGAGGATCAGTTGAACCGCCTGGCCCGCAAAGCCATCGGTGAAAACATGGCCTCGACCCAGACCCGTCAGGATGTCGAAGAGGCTCGCGCGATCATCGGCCGCCAACACAAGCTGTACCGCGGCACCCTGGCGTTCTACGTACGCGGTCACGATGAACAGCAGTTGCACCAGCGCTCGGTCAGCCTTACCAACGCGCTGTTGGGCGCGGGGCTGCAACCGGTACGTGAAGGCGATGAGGTCGCCGCCTGCAACAGCTACCTGCGTTGGTTACCGATGACTTACAACCCGGCCCGCGACACGCGTAACTGGTACACCCGCCTGGTGTTCGCCCAGCACCTGGCGAATCTGGCGCCCGTCTGGGGCCGCAGCACGGGAACGGGGAACCCGGGCATCACCCTGTTCAATCGTGGTGGTTCGCCGTTGAGCTTTGACCCATTGTCACGCCTGGATCGGGCCATGAACGGTCATCTGCTGTTGTTCGGCCCGACCGGCGCCGGCAAGTCGGCGACCCTGGTCACCCTACTGATGCAGGTCATGGCGGTGTACCGCCCTCGTCTATTTATCGTCGAGGCCGGCAACTCATTCGGCTTGCAAGGCGACTACTTCGCGACACAAGGTCTCTCGGTCAACAAGGTCCAATTGAAACCTGGCGCCTCGGTCAGCCTCGCGCCCTTTGTCGACGCCTGGCGTCTGGTTGAGCAGCCGGATCAGGTCGCGAGTCTGTCGATCGATGAGTGGGACGATGAGGTCGTAAGCAGTCGCGAAGACCAACGCGATGTACTTGGCGAATTGGAAATCACCGCTCGACTGATGATCACCGGTGGCGAAGCCAAGGAAGAAGCCCGCCTAAGTCGAGCCGATCGCAGCTTGATCCGCGAGTGCATACTGGATGCGGCGCAGACGTGTGTCGCAGCGGACCGCCAGGTACTGACCCGCGACGTGCGCGACGCCTTGCTGCGCGTCACCACTGACACGGACTTGCCGGAGAAACGTCGTGAGCGTGCCCAGGAAATGGGCGAGTCCATCGACCTGTTTTGCCAGGGTTTCGAGGGCGAACTGTTCGATCGCGAAGGCACGTCCTGGCCCGAGAGCGATGTGACCATTGTCGATCTGGCCACTTACGCTCGTGAAGGCTATGAGGCACAGATGTCCATCAGCTACATCAGCTTGATGAACACCGTGAACAACCTCGCCGAGCGCGACCAGTACCTGGGCCGACCGATCATCATGGTCACAGACGAGGGCCATATCATCACCAAGAACCCGTTGCTGGCACCGTTCGTGGTCAAGGGCACGAAGATGTGGCGCAAGCTCGGCGCCTGGTTCTGGCTGGCGACGCAAAACCTTGCCGACTTCCCTACTGCCGCACAGACCATGCTCAACATGATCGAATGGTGGATTTGTTTGAACATGCCGCCGGCGGAAATTGAAGAAATCGCTCGCTTCAAGAAGCTTTCACCGGCCCAGAAAGCCTTGCTGCTCTCCGCCAGCAAAGAACCGGGCAAATACACCGAGGGGGTCGTGCTCTCGAAAAAGCTCGAAACGCTGTTTCGAGCAGTACCGCCCAGCCTCTATCTCGCCCTGGCCATGACGGAACCCGAAGAAAAGGCCGAGCGCTGGACACTGATGCAGGATAAGGGCTGCTCAGAGTTGGAAGCGGCTTACCGGATAGCTGAACGGATCGATAGAGCGCGAGGAATAGAACCAGCACAGGGGAATATTCAGGTCTCGCGCTCTCAAGCGAGCGAGAGGTTACCGTGATGCTCCTCGAAGCCGCTGCTGAATCCTCAACAGGAATCCAGCTTCAAAAGCATCTTGGCAGTCACCGACAGGAAGGGTCTTGCGGGTTTGCGCCAACTCCCACCACAGGGGTATCTCACCGGTTGCATCAAGCCAAGCCTCAGCGCATTGCACGCCGCGCTCGATCATTGGGGCAAATTCGCTGCCCCAAGGTGTCAGAAGACTTGAGCAACCGTCTGCCGCAGGAATGGAAATGTAGTTTTCGTCCATACACACCCTAGATTTCTGATTTATTGTTAGACGCAGAGTCCTGCCTCGAAAATCTTAACGACACCAAATGAACGCTCGATAACAGGCATGAGCATCAAATAGCCTAGATATACCAATGTAGACTATATCCCGTGGATTGAGAGTCCCTCAAGGCGCAATTTGCGCGCATGACTCAAGACTACGAACAGCTTCGCCTGCAACTGGCGGAGAACATCCGCTTGATACGGCGCGTGAAGAACCTTACTCAAGAGCAGCTGGCGCTCATGGCCGAGGTGGATCGTACCTATGTCAGTCAAATCGAACGAGGGGTAGGCAACCCGTCGCTATTGGTCCTATGCAAACTCGCCAATATTTTCGAGATCACCGCGGATCAGCTACTCATCGAGTCTGACGCCCTTCGCCGTGTGCTGGACATCGAGTAGCCATTTCATCGTCCTGTAAATCCTTGCAAACCGACAACCCCACGTTCGGATTTATCACTGACAACCCCCTCTTACGTCATTGAACCTGTCCAGGCCATTAGCCCAAAGAGCCTGGATCATGCCTGTCGTATGCCCGTCAATTGCGCCCCAGAAGCTACGACCTTTGGCGTTGAGCATCCTGCTGGCGTGCGGACCAAGCGTGGCGCTGGATACCGCCAGCATCACGTCCTCAGTGTTGTCGCCAAATTGCCTTGCATACAGGGTCGTCGGCATTTGTTTCTGGCTCCTCTGCACGCCCTTTGGCTGCAAGGTCAAAACCTCGACCAAGGTTCGTCATTTCATTCCTGAACTCGTGGTTTCGAGCTACGCTACCACCGGCAACAACCCCTGGACCGAGATGGCCACCCTCTCCTCTCCCATCAGTGGTGCGGAAGGTGGCGGCAACCTGATCAGCCCAAATACCCGCCGCGACAACCTGCCTCGCTTCAAAAACGTTGATGGCATCGGTCACCCCGGTGGATGGGCCGCAACACAACTGGCCTCTCAATCCGGCTACGTCTGCGCCAGCGGCGCGACTGCGTTCATGCCCTACCACCTGAGCACCCTCGACTCGCTGGCTTGGCGCCATGGCATCCCGGAAAGTTTTTACCCTGAGTCGCTCATGCCGGGGATCCGTGAAATAGGTCGTCAGGCCTCGGGAAACATGTGGGGCAACGTCTATCCCCGTCAGGGTTTTCTGGTACAGCCTGACGACTTCAAAGCCGCCGCGGTGATGGCCCAACGGGCGGGCGATGTAATTACCCGTAACTGGCAGCCGCATGTGTATGTACCACTCACACCCGCCAAACGCGACGGCTACTGGCCGCCTGGTCCCATCGTTGAAAACGATGCTTCGACCCACAAATGGCAATTGCTCTACCCCCAGGTTCAACCGACTTGCGCGGTCTTCCCCAGCGATCCGTTACAGAGCGCGGATGGCGGCTACGCCTGGTCGTTATGGCGTCCCTATAGCTGCTGCAAGCGCGAGGGGCAGACCTTCCTGTTCAGCATCGACTTCGAAGGCGGCGCATCATGAGTCCGCTTTGCGCGCGATCATGGTTGGGCGTGATGAGTCTGTTGCTCTACGGATTGCTCGCCATGGCCACGGATGCCCACGCCGCCGAGGACCATTACCGCCTGGGCACTCAAGGCGAAGTGCTCGACGACCGGGTGATGTACACCATCGGTGGCGGCTCGGCAGTCGGCTCACCGAGCTCGCTCTATCGACCCAGTGGTCTCGGCGTCGGCGGGTCATGGCGAGCGAACATGATGTGCGGAAACATGAGCCTCACCAATACCCTGCAAAACCAGCTGAACGGTGCCACCGAAGGTTTCCAGCAGATCATGGGCAGCATCGTGCAGAACGCGACCCAGGCGGTGATGTCGCTGCCAGCATTGATCATTCAGCGCGCCAACCCAGGACTCTATGAGTTGCTGAGTAACGGGGTGATGCAGGGGCGTATCGACTTCGATCGTTCCAAACTGACCTGCCAGGCCATGGCCGAGAAGATGGCGGACAAGGTTGGTCAAGCCGGCTGGGGCGCGCTGGCCAAGAACCAGGAGATGCAGAGCAATTTGGAGCAAACCGGCGGTGATGCGGTGGCCGCGGTGAAAAACACCGAGACCCATAACGGCAACAATGGGGTGTCCTGGGTCGGTGGCTCGAAGGCTGGTGGTGATGGGCAAACGCCCATTCGGGTAACTTCCGACGTGGTGCGCGCGGGCTATAACCTGCTGCATAACCGGTCAGTGGATGACAGCACCTCGATCAGTAGCAGCGATTGCTTGGGTGGGGCTATCTGCCAGACCTGGACCTCGCCCCAGGAGGAATCCGAATGGGCCATTCGCGTGTTGGGCGAGAGCGAAGTCGCGACCTGCGACACCTGCGAAACCCTGCGTGCTACCGCTGGTAGCGGATTGACACCGCTGATTCAGGAGGCCTACAGCGAACGCCTCAAGGCCCTGCAAGGGTTGCTGTCTGGCTCTCTACCGCCTACCCCTGACAATCTGGCTAAGGCCTCGAGCCCAATGCTACCGGTGACTCGTGGCGTGGTTGAAGCTCTGCGCGACGATCCCGACCAGGATCTATTGGCACGGCGCCTGGCCAGTGAGACGGCCTTGTCCAGCGTGCTCGACAAGGCGCTGCTGCTACTGCGTACGCTACTGGCGGGCAGCCACGAACCGAACATCGCTTCAGCCGAGCCGGCTCAAACCGCCTTGACGAAAAACATCGACGCTCTGGAGCGCGAAATACGCCTGCTGCAGACCGAACTGCAGGTTCGGCAGATGCTCGCCACCAATACCGCCAGTCTAGTACTCGATCGGCATGCGGGTGGTGCCGATGCTTCGCGTACCGTCGAGCAAGGTGATCCCGAGCCCGGCCGACTCAATGATGCTGACGCTAGGCGCAAGTGAGCCATGAAACGCTCACCGCTATTCACTTTGCTTTCAGGTCTGGGGATTGCCGCGGTGATGGTCCTCACCGCCGCACTGGTCGCCTGGATCGGCCGCGCTGCGCTGGATAGTTTCGAAGTCTGGCAGCAGGCATTCGAATCCGCACGACCTTATCTGCGGTGGTGGCGCGCCCTGCTCTACGCCGCCCTATTTGCGCTCTGGTGGGACCTGCTTCGGCGCTACCGACATCGACCACAGGATCGACTGCTCATGAAACGCATCGGGACATTAGGCCTCGTGCTCTTTACCTGCATCGAACTCACCCGACTGTGAGGTCACCACCATGCTCATGAGCACCAACAGCTACCTGGAGTTTTACCTCTCCCTGCTGGCCTGGATCATCAACAACGGGCTCTGGAGCGTCCTGTCCGACACCGGACTGTTCGCCGCGCCCTTTGGTGCAATCATCCTGCAAGAATGGCTATCGGCGCGCCAGCAAGGCGCAGATGAAGGCAACAAGGGACTGCTCTCGGTGCCGCGGATCGAGAACCGGCTGTGGCTGGCCTACATCGTCGTCTTGTTCGGCTGTGCACCTGTCTTTCCGTTGAGCCTCACGTCAATGGCGTTCGATGATGTGGCGAGCCAGCGCTGCGGTATCAGTGTGGCTAAACCAGCAGAAACCGCCTGGGGGACGACCTTCAATACCATTGGCGAACGCTCTGCCAACGTGCCGATCTGGTGGTTTCTGGTGCATGCCTTGAGCAAAGGGGTCACCGCCGCGGCCACCGCCTCCATCCCCTGCGCACCGGATATCCGGCAGATGCGCATGGAGATCGATAGCTCGCGTATCGACAGTCAGGTACTGCTGCAGGAAGTCGCCGACTTCACCCGCGACTGCTATGGCTACTCCCGCTCTCGGTTGTTCACCAACCGTCCGCAGTTGGACAAGGTACAAAGTCGCAACGCGTCCTGGATCGGCTCAAGCTATTTTCTCGATACACCGGGCTACTACGATGCGGATCGATCCCGCACACCGCGAGTCAGCTGGCCGTATGACGACAGCCGCGATGTGTCCTTACCTCGGCTGGAGAATGGCGCGGGCTACCCCACCTGCAAGCAGTGGTGGAGTGATAGCGGTTTTGGGTTGCGCGAGCGCTTGATTAAGCAGGTTGATCCCTCACTGCTGACTCAGCTGAAAGGTTGGTTAGCTGGCCGTTCGAGCAACGAGATCGAGGATGCCACGCTGCGCGAACTGGTCAGCCCGCGCCAGCAATCGATGTCCATGTCACCTGGACAGGTGTACCAGGACTATGGCTCCAGCGCTCGTGGCGGCTCGATCAATCAGGGGCTCAATAACCTGGCCACCAACACCGGCTTGGCCCTCGGCTCATTCAGCAACTTCCCGGCGATGAATGCGCTACGCGCCGCTCTGCCAATGGTGCAGGCCTTCCTCATCATGGGCGTCATCATCAGCTTGCCGCTGATCCTGCTGGTCAGTACCTACCAGCTGAAGACCGTCATGACGGTGACGTTCGCGCTGTTCACGCTGCACATGCTGAGCTTCTGGTGGGAGTTAGCACGCTGGGTCGACTCCAGCATGCTCGACACCTTGTACAACCAAGTTTCGGCTTCCAATCAAGTGCTGTTGTCGCTGCCCACATCCGGGTTTATGGATGGGACTGTCACCGCGCAGGTGATCGAGTACGTGATGGGGGCGATGTTCATCGTGCTGCCGATGGTTTTTCTAGCCACCATGAGTTGGGCCGGATATAGCGTAGGTTCAGGCGTAGAAGGAATGCTCAGCAGGGGAACCCACGCAACACAGACAGCGAGTTCTAACGGAACCTCTCAGTTGATGAGCGGTGCAAGAATTGTTTCGGGTAAATCGAGTTCAAAATAACAAAGAGGCTACTTTAGAGAACCCCATTTATCGTACCGCTCAGGCCAAGACGTTCTATGCATTGGATCATCGGGATCATCAATACCTGGAGTGTCTGAATCTTGAACTGGGATAGCTCCTAATACGACGATTGTGCACATCAGCACAAACAACCAGAAGCTAACAAAAAGAAATGCTCCGAGCAGAGCCAACTTGGCAGCCAGAAAACTCCCGCGAACAAGAAATTTACCTGCGGGCATACCTACCGTCTCCGCACGCTCAACCACGCGGGATTCAAACGTTTTCAACCTACGGTAACCACGCTTCACCGGCATACCACAGACGTACGCCCAGCGGTGGGCACGTGAACTCTGAACAGGTTGCTGAATCGGCATGGTCTCGCCCTCTTCTGAGCGTTTTCATGGTTGAGACAAGAGTAACAGCCTACTACTGAAAACGGCCCGGGCCTGACCGCTTATCAGTTTTTCCGGCCGAAAAATCTTCATTAGAAGCCAGAATACAAAACCCGTGAAACAGCGTCTCTACAGTCATTGACTCATACAAATCGTCCGGTTAATTACAAGGTACGGATCGCTGTTATCAACAGCACTTTCCCAGGTAGCCAGAACCTTCAAGGCTACATCACTTCGGTGATGGTTCCCCCCAAGTGCGATTAGCGTTCGGTGGCTCGCACGGTGACCGTTTCTACGGTGATGAACGCCTACTGCTCTTCTGAGCGCCTTCCGAGCGCGGCTCGTGAGGTAAGCCCTCTTGATTTTCTTCAACCAACTGTGGGGAAATCTTTCCCCGCACGGGGCAGGTTTCTTCGCGTTTTCAACGGAGACATACCATGCCCGACTCACTTACACCGGAAACACTGAACACCCTTCGGTTGCCCATCGTGTTCACCCCTGGCGCGTGGCAACGCGCAGTACTGCTCGAGCAATCCGATCGCACTGAGAAGCTGCAGGTCGATCGGTTGAGCCACGTATTGCGCGCAGCCTTCGAAGCCCATCTGGCCTATCCACACAAGCCTTACGTGCTGTTCGAAGTAGTCCACATTGAACGAACCGATCACTTCGACCACGACCCGTTGCTGCAATTGAGTCTCAGCCTACTCCAAGAACCGGGTCAGCCTGGCGCCTTACTGATAGCGCTTGCAGGAGAACACCAGCGCTAAGCGCAATGGGCGGCGCCCACCTCCACATTCGGACGGCACGCATCAATCCAACCCATCACCCAACCGGGGAACCCTCCCCCGACGGGCAAGGCGTTCCTCCGTTTTTCTCTCGAGGAAATTGCCATGCGCGATATCTACCAAGACGTAACTGACAAGATCGTTACCGCGTTAGACCAAGGCGTTGCTCCCTGGATCAAACCCTGGTCCTCAAGTGGCTCCGCTTACATCGGCCACCAACCCTACCCCATCAATGCCATCACGCGACGTCCGTATTCGGGCATCAATTTACCGCTGCTCTGGGCCGAGGCCAGGTTGCAGGGGTTCACTCAAGATCGTTGGCTGACCTTCAACCAAGCTAAAAAGGCCGGTGGGCACATCCGTAAGGGTGAGCACAGCACTCTGGCTGTGCTCTACAAGCCGATGGAGCGCGAGGAACAGACCGAGTCAGGCCAACCCGTACTCGATGAAAACGGTCAGCCCAAGGTCGCTCACTTCGGCATTCTCAGGACACATTTTCTGTTCAACATCGAGCAAACGGAAGGGCTCGAAATGCTCAATGACACCCTGCTCGAGACGGAACAGAGTGATCCCTTCCAGCCCAACTGTGCCGCGGAAAATCTGCTGTTAAGTTCAGGTGCACGCATCGTTCATCGGCCTGCCGACGAAGCCTTTTACCACCCGATCAGGGATCTCATCCAACTGCCGACAAAGGCACAATTTCACGATGAAAGCGGGTACTACGCCACGGCACTTCATGAGCTGAAGCACTGGACCGGGCATCACTCTCGGTTGCAGCGCGAAGGCGTGACGTCAGCCTGTCCGTTAGGCTCGCCAGGCTACGCGTTTGAGGAGTTGATCGCCGAGATGGGCGCTGCTTTTTTATGTGCCTACGCCGGTATACAGGGGGAGCTGCGGCACGAGGGCTACATCGACTCCTGGCTCGGCCTGCTCAAGGCTGACAAACGCGCGATCTTTCGCGCCAGTGGTCAGGCCCGAAGCGCCTCGGAGTATGTACTCAACCTGAAGCAGCAATTGAAGCAGGCGGTTATGGATGACTCGTTATGCATGAGCGATGGAGCTTGATCGTTACCTCACCATTGAAAACGCTGCGCAGGGCCCAACGCGAGTTGGGCCCTTTTTTCTGCGCCCAGAAAAATCCCCATGCCGCGGGGCTCTGATGCAAAGAATCAGAGATGGGCACACACCCGCAGACTGTCATTCCGCATCCAGGTTCTGCGCCAGAAAATCCACCAGTTCAAGCGGACTCCGGCTGTCGATCACCTTGTAGATCAGATCGCGTTTACTGCGCGGCAACTTCTTGACCACGCTCTTCGCCGAGGCCCTGACGGCTTCGTCGGTCCCATGGATACGTGCCGCGAGCAGCAGCACGAGCGTGGCGTCAGTGAGGTTCATGGCAAGACCCAAAAAATAGGCACCGCAGTGTACCGACTCTTGTCTTTTCCATACCAGCCCCCCAACAAACTGACGTGTAGCAGTATCGATAATCCGATTGCCGCACAAAGGGACACGAGCCAAAAGGACGGGTAAGGGTTGGAAGGGAATGGGCACTCAAGGGTAAGAGCGCTATCCGAAAAGGCTAAAAGGCCACTGACCCAACCATTTCCCGGAGGTCCTGATGCTCAGTCTGTTTCGCCACAAAAGGCAGAAGCCTCCTCCGCCACCGACCGTCAACGTCGCCGAAGGTTACCTGTCCATCGAGTCGGCCCACAGCTTGTTAGCTGCGGAACACCGCCGTCAGTTGCTCGATCGCATCTGGCAATACACCGCGCTCTCCCACGTCCAATTCACCCAGCTCTATTTAAATCCGATCCATCGCTACGCCGAACAGGTCCAGCAACTCCCGGCCAGCGAGACGCACCACCATGCGTATCTCGGTGGCATGCTCGACCATGGCCTGGAGCTGGTCGCTTGCAGTTTGAAACTGCGTCAGTCGTATCTACTCCCCACCGGCGCTGCGCCCGAAGACCAAGCCGCCCAGACCGATGCCTGGTCGGCTGGAATCGCTTATGGTGCCCTGCTGCATGACATCGGCAAGATCGCCGTGGACCTGCTGGTCGAACGCCAGGATGGCCGTGTTTGGCATCCTTGGCAGGGCTCCCTGGATCAGCCCTACCGTTTTCGTTACATCAAGGGTCGTGACTACCACCTGCACGGCGCCGCAGGCTTGCTCTACACCCAAATTCTCGACCGCCCAATCCTCGATTGGCTCAGTGGATTTCCGCCACTGTGGGCCAGTCTGCTGTATGTCCTGGCGGGCCAGTACGAACGTGCCGGCGTGCTCGGTGAGTTGGTGATGCAGGCCGACCGTGTTTCCACCGCACAGAACATCGGTGGTAACCCGAGCAAGGCGCTGCAAGCGCCGATTCATTCGCTGCAACATCACTTGATCAGCGGACTGCGTCATCTGGTTCAGCACGAACTGAAACTCAACCAGCCGGGTGCCGCGGGATGGCTGACCCAGGACGCACTCTGGCTGGTCAGCAAGACGGTCACGGACAAGCTGCGGGCCTATCTACTGTCGCAAGCGATTGAGGGCATTCCCTCCTCCAACCTTGCTGTGTTCGACGAGCTGCAATCACACGGACTGGTCGAGTCGACCCCCGAAGGCAAAGCCATCTGGACTGCATTAGTCGCCCAGGGAAACTGGCAGCAGAGCTTTACCTTTCTGCGCCTTCAACCGGCGTTGATTTGGGGGAATGAAGATCGGCCTGACGCTTTCAGCGGAACGGTGAGCGTGGCAGCCGATGACCACCCGACTGACGCTCCGGCACCTGCACCGCCCCCCAAGACAAGCGGAACAGAATCGCATCAAAACCAATCGCTGGAAGATCCCATGGCGCTGGAGGATGCCGACTACCTCGGCACGCTGCTGGATATGTTCGAGTTGGCAGAACCCAAAACCCATGATGCACCGTCAGCAAGCGCTCTCGAAGTCTCAACACGCCCTTCGGATGACCCTGGCCAGGCATTCTTAAATTGGGTCAGAGAAGGCATCCACAATCACAAGCTGATCATCAATGACAGCAAGGCTAAAATCCACACAGTGTGTGGCAGCGTATTTCTGGTCACACCTGGTCTCTTCCAACGTTACGCGCAGGAGTTTCCTGGTATCTCACAGGGGGCCGATCAAGAAGTTGAAGAATGGCGTTGGGTGCAGAAACACTTTGAAAAACTGAAGGTTCACAAAAAGCGTGAGAATGGTCTAAACATATGGACCTGCCAGATCCAAGGCCCCCGCAAGAGGGCAAAACTCAAAGGTTATCTATTAGGAAAAACAGAGCTGCTCTTCGGAACAGTCCCTCCCGATAATCCTTTTCTCATGCTTGACCCAGAATGAACACCCATATATCGCAAAGCCTGCCGATTGTAGCTAGAAAAGGACATTGAGACCGCATTTCTGCTATAGCAAACCTAGGTGTTCAGTTAGCGATCAATCCTTTGCATCTCGCATACTTTCGTACCGGTGGAGCTGAGCGGTCACTCAGACCGAGAGTTGCGCCAATATCAATGTGCCTTGCAGGCAAGGAGCACTCGAAAATTTAATGAACACCAACTCCCCGAGCTTATTTCGCGAACCGGACACAGAAATTTTAACTTAACCGCGCAAGCTCAAAATGACCGATGCTATTTTGACTGGTAAAATAGTTACCTCTAAGAACACCCCCCTCATGACCATAAAGTTTCAATATAGAAGCACCTTCATAGGGGCCTACCGAATCGGTACCAGTATTCTTTGGTATTACCCTATAAAAATAATAAAGCATCGGCCTAGAGGAGTTAATATCCTTAATAGTTTTTACAACAAGAGTTTCCGAGTCCGAGCCTTCAGAATGGACCTCCATGCTAATGCCAAACAAGCTCTGCTTAATGCTAGCTTCAGCCTCAACAGCACCCTCTTCCCCATTTCGCGTCCATTTTATTTCCATTTTCCACTGGCCATTCAGATCAGGAAATAGCCATTCATTCAGTACTGGGTATCGGGCCCAAATTTTTTTCCAAAAAAATTCGCAGTCAAAAACAAAAGTCCTTCCAACAGCAAAGCACCACCAAACACAACCCTAAAAGCCGCCTGCAGGGAAGCTTCTACACCACATACAAACATGATAAAGACTATCAGTGTTACGAAAGCAGCATAAAGTTTTCCAACGAGCACCATAGCTTTCAGCGGGGATAACGTAGAAAACATTTACAGCTCCTCAAAATGGATTTCGCGACCGTTTTCAAAAATTGCTATACCCAATGTAGGCGTAGCAATCCCAATCATTTTCACTCCTGGTAATACAGAGCCAAACAGCGCAGCAAGATACCTCCCCCCAAAACGGCGCTCACGTTTCAATTCGACCCCCTCAACGATTGGGGGAGAAAAGTACTGCGCAACGCCTGAAAGCAATAGATCGGTAGTTAACAAATGAAAACCGTCGTGTAGATCATTGTGTGAATGGGAAATTTCGGCCAAAACCTCTGCTGTGTCAGCCTGATCTGGAATTATCGGGTCGACGCGCAGTGGAAACACAGGAAGATTGGCGTCGTTTTCCTGAACTATGACACCAAGACCTGAGAAATCTTGCCCGGAGAACGCCACTACCCTTTTAAGCAAGTCAATTAATTGCTCCAACATAAGACCCTACTCATATGCCACTTTGAAAGCAATTCTGTCTCGCGCCTCAAAATAGAATGTATCTCCCCTTAGCCAGTACTATTCCAGCTATTAATAGCAAAAATAGCTGCCCTTAACGCCAAACCTCACATTCAGATTCCGCCTACAACGTCCCTCCCTGGGATGTTGTTTTGGCAAGCCTCATTCAAAAAAATCTCAGACCTATATCACCTAGATGAACGCTCAGCGATGAGCGCGTCATTCAGCATTTCTGCGTGATACGTGGACTCAGCAAACAGAGAGGAATCATTTATGTACACCCCGTGCCCGAGCTGCAATTCAGGACGAGTGGTTACTAAAAATGTTGGTAAGCAAGCAGGTGGTTTGATTGGTGCAGCGGGCGGTGCGGCCAGTGGGGTCGCTGGAGCACTAACGGGAGCGGAGGCTGGCGCGGTGCTGGGAGTAGTCGGCGGGCCGGCGGGAATCGCTATCGGCAGCATCGCCGGGGCGATTTTGGGTGGTCTGTTCGGTGGGGTCGCAGGTGGCATTGCCGGGGCCACGCTGGGCGAGCAGATCGATGAAAAAATCCTTCTCAACTATCAGTGCCTGGCGTGTGGCTACAGCTTCAGCGTCAACCGTTAAGTCGTTGTGAACAGGCGTCGTTGGTTAATGAAACGACGCGCTTTTCCCTTCATTCGCAAGGAATCATTTCCATGGCTCATCTCGTTGAACAAATGGCTTACGTTGGTGCCACGCCCTGGCATGGTCTGGGCAGTCGCCTCTCCCCCAAACAACCGCTCGAAGTCTGGCAGCGTGAAGCGGGTATGGACTGGCAGATTCAGGAAAGCCCGGTCCATTTTAAGTCTGACGCCATCGGGCACCTGGGCTCAATTCATACCTTCCCTGAGCAGAAGGTGCTGTATCGCTCCGACACCAAGGCCCCTCTGTCGGTGGTTTCTCAGCGCTACCAGGTGGTGCAGCCACGTGAAGTGCTGGAGTTCTACCGGGATCTGACTGAAGTCTCGGGCTACGAACTGGAAACCGCTGGAGTGCTCAAAGGCGGTCGCAAGTTCTGGGCGCTGGCCCGTACTGGGCAAGGCACGACGCTCCGTGGTAACGACCAGGTAAACGGCTACCTGCTGCTTGCCACCTCCTGTGACGGCACCCTGGCCACCACAGCGACCCCGACCATGGTACAGGTGGTCTGCAATAACATGCTGACCATCGCCCTGGACGGCACCACCCGCGCGATCAAGGTGCCCCACAACACCCGCTTCGATCCGCAAGCAGTGAAAAAGCAGTTGGGTATTGCTGTCTCTCAATGGGACGAGTTCATGTACCAAATGAAAAATTTATCCGAGCGAAAGGTTCAGTGGCGTGAAGCAATGGGCTTCTTCACGAACGTACTGCGTGACACCAGCACTGATAGTCCGCTACCGCCAGTCCTTCCCAATGAACGGGCGCTACGCAAGGTGCAGAGCCTACATGAAGGTCAGGACGAGGATCGACATTAGAATCAGCTCAAGGTACCGCCTGGGGATTACTCAATGCTGTAACCAAGTATACGGATCACGAGCGACGGTCCAAGAGCAGTGAGTATCGGGTCGACTCCGCTTGGTTCGGCCAAGGAGCAGCGCTCAAGCAGAAAGCCCTCAAATCCGCACTTCTATTGGTGGCATAAAGCGGCGGGCAACCGGCTGCACGCTTATCCTAACCTTCCAATTCCTGGGATATTTGTGACAGGAGCATTTCCTTGGACATTTCCGGATCCTGGAGCAACTGGCTTTTGATAAGCACAGTTGCGGGATGAACTCCAAGATGGGCAGAAAGCTCAATTAATTTTTCTACGGAAGGGCTTTTCAAGCCTCGTTCAACATCGCTGACGTAGCTCTGGCTCGGAGCAAGCTGCTCTTGGGCAATACCATGTCTGCTCCTCAGGATTTTCACTGCCATCCCGAAGGCTTGCTTTGAGTTCATTTCTGTTGCTCGCAAAAGCAACGATGAAGCCTTCGGAAGCGCAAAAGCACTATACTCGATTGAGCATATACAGCTAAAATTCGAAAAAACCCTTACACAATTTTTTGATTGGATCGAATGCAAGCAACTAACCACGTGATTGCCATCTCGCAGAGCTAGCTCGTCCCTCTCGTCACCAAGTGGCTCAACGAGTACACACCCTACGGATCGTCAACGGTGGTTACGGCTTTCCAGAAAAAGCAGGGATACATGCATCTTGCTTTTGTTTTTTCTATGCGCTTTTAAATCTGAAAAGGGAATCACATGAAAATCGTGTACAAAATATTTGCGCTTACTTTGATGACGTCCTCTGCATACGCTGTTGATCTATATAGCCAATATTCAACTCCCGACTCTATAAGTTGCACTGGCCCGAACAACAACGTATGCACCGACACTACCCGACCTGACGACATTGTCGTCCAATATAAAGATGCCTATGGCAAAGTCACCATGCAACAAGAGCCCTCTTTTGAAATCATTACTTGTATACGCATTTTAGACAAGTGCATTGATAACGATCGAAACTATCGAGGAAAATCGATAACGGGTCGCGATGTCAAATATGTGGCGTTCAAAGATTTTTATATTTATCCGGGCGGTGACGGCAAAGATTGGGCATACAAAAATGGTACGGGACCTCTATTCGGAGGCGCTCCAGCAGGCAACGTCGTAGGAGCACCTGCGACCTCCACAGTTAAAGCAACGGCTACAGCTACCGGCACCTATGACATATGGTGCGATCCGCAAGGCAATAGCTGCGATCTAACCATAGACGGTGGTAGTGACATGGTCAACCGTGATCGACTACCGGTTTACGTACCGATGGCTTCTGATACCAGTAACTGCTCCATGGAGTTTTGCTATAACTCAAAGCAGGACGTAATTGGTTTGAACCCAGGGTACGCACTCTGGAAAAAGTAACGCCTATTCCCGCTGGCTCGCCAAGAGTCTGAGTATCAAATGTACTCACTCTGGTTGGGCCATGGCGCTGTCATCAAACAACGCGCCCTGCAGCGCTGTGCTGGAACTCGCGGCCTAGGCTCTGTACGTAAACCCAAGAAATACGATTTTCTGTAAAATACACCGCCATTAAAGCCAGGAGGCCAAGATGGCAAAGCGGTATGAACTCCCCGACGCAGCCTGGGATCTGGTTGCAGATATCT
>NZ_JCBCUW010000040.1:0-55821 GCF_059862525.1 Pseudomonas sp. MF08875 | reverse complement strand
CTGAGTCAGCTGCCGGTAATGCGTAGTCATCTGCGCTTGAATCCTTCGGTGTGAGAGCCTGGATTCTACCGGTGGCTGGCTCTCTGCCTCTCGTTTCAAGCGTTGCGCTTATTCTATGAATTCAGGATTGGCTGGATACGGCCCGTACTGACTTTGTCCGCGCTGCGGAACAGGGAGATCTGAACACTATTATTGACGCTTTGGCTCCAAGGATGGGGCGTGAGTTGGTTGAAAAAGCGGCTAGCAATCCTGGGCAGAAATTGCTGAGCGAGGCTTCCGTCATCAAGCGCGCGAAAAGCGCGTTTCAGAAGTTGGTAGATGCGCCGCATCGCAAACCGGTTGCTTGGCCAACCGTTCCGGTAGGTTATGTTCAGGTCGAAGGAGCTATGGCCAGAAATGGCTTTAGAGAAACCGTGTTTCATAACGATGGTGTGCCTTTGCCTAGAGGATCTTCGTTGAGCTTTGTAGCGAACACAGACGTGCCCAGACCATTCAAAATCTATTGGCAGATAGTGAACACAGGTGAGGCGGCAGCAAAGGCAAAAAAACTTCGGGGGGGATTCGAGCAAGCCACGGTGACAACGGGGACGCTGATAAGGAGAGAAGATGCTTCCTACGCAGGATCCCATACCATTGAATGCTTTGTGGTCAAGGACGGTTACTGCGCCGCTAGAAGTGGACTTTTTGTAGTCAACATCCAGTAAAGATATTTTCCCGACGAACGGTGTGTCGGTGTTTGCCGTAGTTGGGCCAAAACCATTTTGTTAGGTTTTGCACGGGTTTTGGTGTCGAAATGGCCGAAAACTTACAGAATACGGTACATAATAAAATCAGAAAAATTACGGTTTTATCAGATTCGTCCTTCTATCTAAGAGGTTTCACTCACTCACTCGCACAGTTTGGTCGCCTTTCTGGTGTTCATAACCATTCTAGAGAGCACCTTAGCGAAAACTGTAAAGTTTTCCTTGAAGAACCGCGCGCTTGCGGGTTTTTTTCATTTTGAGCGTGTGAAAAATCCCTCCATGGTCTTTTATTTGGTGCGCACCATGTGAAAAACATAAGTTATGGAGGTGTGATGGATTTATCCATGCGTAGGTTTGTAGGTAGCGACGGTGAGCGGCCTTCTCAGGTGTTGGCTGGGCAGTGAATTTACAAGGCCGCTCCCCGAAAGCTTTCGCCCGATATTTCATTCGGTGGAGGCTGGCAATCCGCGAGGGGGAGTGAGGTAGGCTACAGTTTCAAGGTTTTTTATCATGAAAGGGTGGGGTCTATGCCAGCATTAAGATGGGTGATGCTATCACTTGTATCCATCTTGCTGACCTTGGTTTTGGAAGCTGTCGGTGTGCCGGCAGCTTTCATGATCGGGGCGATGGTGAGTGGCATATTTTTTGTTGTAATCGGTTCCAGTCTGGTACTTGACAAGCGATATTCAAATCTTGCACAGGCGGTGATCGGAACATTTATAGGCAGCGCTTTGCACCCCGAGTTTATTGAGGCGCAGAATGTTCCATTTCATATTTTTGTGCTGGTTACGCTATCCGTTCTGGGGCTGAGTATATTTACCGGTGTACTGGTGACCAGAATAAAGTTTTTACTAGGTTCCACAGGGCTTTGGGGAACGCTTCCGGGTGCTGCGCCCATGATGATCATTCTGTCCGAACAGTATGGGGCGGACTCGCGTTTGGTTGCCTTCATTCAATACAGCCGTGTTGTATTGGTGGCCTTGATCGCTTCGTTTGTGGTCGGTAACTTTCAGACCGCAAGTAGCCCCGAGCCTTGGTTTGACATTAATGATTCGGGGCAGTTGGCACCTGTTGCCGTAGTCGTTGCCAGCATGATTCTCGCGTCGATCATGCGCTCTCCCGCTGCGAATTTTGTCGGAGCGATAGCAATAGCAGCAATCGCTCAGTTCGTTTTCAAGGTTTCGATGGTGCCTCCGAAATGGCTTCTGACCCTGGGGTTCGTTTTTCTGGGCTGGAGTGTCGGTCTGCGTTTTTCGGAGGATGTGAGGCATGCGGCGAAAAAAGCATTCCTGCGGGTAATTCTGCTTTTGCTGGCGATGATTGCGTGCTGCTATCTGGTGGGCTGCCTGCTGGTTCAGTTCTTCGGCGTCGATCCTCTGACTGCTTATCTGGCCACCAGCCCCGGTGGTGTGGATTCGATAGCAATCATTGCTCATGGAACGTCTGTAGACATGTCATTCGTGATTGCCATGCAAATGACCAGGTTCATCATTCTTCTTTTTTTCGGGCCGGCGATCACTCGCTTCGTCTTCGAGCGATTGGTTAAATCCCGTGTCGCTACTGCCCAGTGAGTACCGTAGACATCACCGAATCTGACATCCTCGATGATATTCACAAATGCATTCAGAGCGGTGAGCCCTACGAGCTCAATATTGAGTCTGCCAACTTGATTCCCCATGGCGATGGGGCGGTGCTCAAGGTCCAACATTGGTTGCAAGGCAATGGCGCGGTGGATGTGTCGGTGGCGGCGATGGCGCAGTGCGCGGGCCTGGAGGAGCGCACGTTCCTGCGGCGTTTTCGCGCCGCCACAGGGCTTAAGCCGACGCAATACTGCCAGCACCTGCGGGTCGGCAAGGCGCGCGAATTGCTGGAGTTCACCCAAGGCACTATCGACCACATCGCCTGGACGGTGGGTTACCAGAACCCCAGCGCTTTTCGCGCCACCTTCAAGAAAATCACCGGCCTGGCGCCGAGCGAATACCGCACGCGTTTTGGTGTGGGTTCGCCCACGGTGGTGCGGGTGGCGGCGCACTGAATGGGCGTACTTTGTAAGTGACGGTTGCGCTGCAAAGCCGCAAAATGCAACGATTCCGGCAATCATCACGGCAAGACCTCCGGGTTTTTGCGCATCAACAATCGTTCTCGACAGACTGGGCCTGCTGACTTTATGCGAATGCGCCTTATGTTATTGGGCGGCGGGAATGCCCTCGGGCAGGCGCTGATTCGCCTCGGTGCGGAAGAAGACATCGGTTTTCTCGCGCCCCGCCCACCGCAAGACGGTTGGGACGCCGCGAGCTTGACGCAACTGCTCGACGACACCCGCCCCGACGCCTTGATTAACCTCGCCTACTACTTCGACTGGTTCCAGGCCGAAGCGGTGGCCGAGCCACGCCTGGCCGAGCAGGAACGCGCGGTGGAACGCCTCGCCGAGCTGTGCCAGCACCACAACATCATCCTCCTGCAACCCTCCAGCTATCGCGTGTTCGACGGCTCGCGGGCCACGGCCTACAGCGAAAAAGACGAGCCGGTGCCGTTGGGCCTGCGCGGCCAGGCGCTATGGCGGATCGAGCAAAGCGTGCGCGCTACGTGCCCGCAGCATGTGCTGTTGCGCTTTGGCTGGTTGCTGGACGACAGCCTCGACGGCACCCTGGGGCGTTTCCTGGCCCGGGCCGAAACCGCCGAAGAGTTGCTGATGGCCGACGACCGGCGTGGCAACCCGACCCCGGCCGACGACGCCGCCCGGGTGATTATCTCGGTGCTCAAGCAGCTCGATTGCGCCGCGCCCCTGTGGGGCACGTACCACTACGCCGGGCACGAAGCCACCACGCCGCTGGCGCTGGGGCAGGCGATTCTCAGCGAGGCGCGGCAGTTGCACCCCCTGGCGATCGAAGCGCCTACCGCGCAGGCCCACGCCGCGCGCCCGGATGCTGGCGAAGAACCGCAACACGCGGTGCTGGCCTGCAAGAAAATTCTGCACACTTTCGGGATCAAGCCACGTGCCTGGCGCGCGGCGCTCCCGGGCTTATTGGATAGGTTTTATCGTCATGGCTAAAGGCATTGTCTTAATCACCGGCGGCGCCGGTTTCATTGGTTCCCACCTGACCGACGCACTGTTGGCCAAGGGTTACTCGGTGCGGGTGCTTGACGACCTGTCCACTGGCAAGCGCAGCAACCTGGCGCTGGATAACCCCAAGGTCGAGCTGATCGTCGGCGACGCCGCCGATGCCGCGTTGGTGGCCCAGGCCATGGCCGGGTGCCAGGCTGTCGCCCACTTGGCGGCAGTCGCATCGGTGCAGGCCTCGGTGGACGACCCGGTACGCACCCACCAGAGCAACTTCATCGCTACCCTCAATGTTTGTGAGGCCATGCGCGAGCACGGCGTCAAGCGTGTGGTGTTCGCCTCCAGCGCGGCAGTGTACGGCAACAACGGCGAAGGCCAGGCCATCGACGAAGACACTCCCAAGGCGCCGCTCACGCCCTACGCCTCGGACAAACTGGCCAGCGAGTATTACCTGGATTTCTACCGTCGCGAGCATGGGCTGGCGCCCGCGATCTTCCGCTTTTTCAACATCTTTGGCCCACGCCAGGACCCGTCTTCGCCGTACTCCGGGGTCATCAGCATTTTCAGCGAGCGGGCGGCCAAGGGCCTGCCGATCACCGTGTTTGGCGATGGCGAGCAAACCCGCGACTTCCTCTACGTGGCAGACCTGGTCGGCCTACTGGTGCAAGCCCTCGAAGCGCCGAGCCTGGAAGTGGGCGCGGTGAACGTCGGCTGGAACCAGTCCATCAGCCTCAAGCAATTGCTGGTGGCGCTTGAAGGCGTGGTCGGTTCGCTGCCCGCCATCAGCCATGGCCCGGCGCGGGCCGGCGATATCCGCCATTCGCGGGCCAACAACCAGCGCCTGGCGCAGCGTTTTGAGCTGCCTGTGCAAACACCGCTGACCGTGGGCCTGGCGCGCCTGCTCGGCCGCTGAGCATTCGACGGGCATAAAAAAGGCGCCTTCGCAGGCGCCTTTTTCGTGGGCGGGGTACTTAGAACTTGTAGCCCAGGCCAACCATGTACACGAACGGATCAACATCAACGTCGACCTTGGCGCGGGTGCCAGGGGATACGCCGTCGTTGTTCACGTAGGCGGTGGTTTCGATGTCGATGTAGCGAACCTGGGCGTTGAGCATGATTCTGTCGGTAATCATGTAGTCGGCGCCCAGTTGAGCGGCCCAGCCCCAGCTGTTGCTGGCGCGGAAATTGTCGAAACCGGCGGCTTGCGCGTCGCTGCCAACGTGTTCGTCATAGATCCAGGTGTAGTTGATGCCGGCGCCCACGTAGGGTTGGAATGCGGACTTGGTGTCCAGCGGGTAGTAGACCACGCTCAGGGTTGGCGGCAGGTGCTTGAGGGAGCCGAGCTTGCCGTTGGCTGGGGCCAGGGCAGTGCCTTTGATTTTCACGTCGTGTTCAAACGGCGTGGCGGCCAGCAGTTCGAGACCCCAGTGGTCGGTCAGCATGTAAGCGAAGTTCAGACCCAGCTGAGTGTCGCTGTCCATGGTGGCTTTGCCGCCCAGGTCGTGACCAGCCAGCGCGCCGCGGTCTACCTTGACGCTGGAGGTGTCGGCTTTCGGGTTGACGGTGATGGCACCGGCACGCACGAGGATGTCGCCAGCCTGGTGGGCGTGGGCGATCGGCGCGGCGAGCGCGAGGGCAAACAGGGAAGCGCTAAGCAAAGACTTGTGCATGGGGGCTCCAAAGGACGTTTTTAGTTGGCTGCGTCCAATGGTAGTGATGACCCAGGGGCAGGCTTTGACACAGCTCAATGAAAACGCGATGGAGCCCGTAAACAGGGAACCTTTTGCGTTTTACTCGGGCAACTCGTAGAGATAGATCTTCTCGGCGTCCATCTGGTAGCCGGCATCGGCCAATTCGCTGCTGGACGCTTTGACCTGCAACGCGCCCTCGATCCAGTACGGCTGGTACAACTCTTCGAGCTTGACCCCCACTTCGCTTTTCACATGCACGATCTGGTTCGACGGCGGTGGCGGCACGTGGATGCAGGCGCCGAAGTAGGGCACCAGGAGGAAGTCCGTGGTGCGCCCCGCCTCGTTGACCTCCAGCGGCACGATGTAGCCCGGCAGGCGGATGCGCTCACCGTTCAGGCCCTTGACCACCGGCGCGTCGGGCATGTCCTGATGGGCGGCGGGGCCGGCCTCGGCGGCCAGGGCATCGCTGAGCTTGGCCAGGTCGTGCAGGGGCGTCATGTTCGGCTCGACTACGGGCGCGTCGGGCGGGATCATTTCCGACCAGGTCAGGTCCCGGGGTTCGGCCGCCCACGACGGCAGGGCAACCAGTAACAGCAGCGCAAGCAGGGCGCGGGGCATGCGGTGTTTCCTCATAAACGAATGGACAGGCCATCGGCCAGGGATTGCCGGTAGGCGCGCCAGGCCGGCACGCTGCCCATCAGCACAGCGGCCGCCAGGATAGCGCCCATCAGCGCCCACTCATACTCGCTTGGCCAGGCCAGCGGCAGGTACAACCCATAGTTGGCCTGCACATAGCCTTGGGCGAGGGCGATGCCCAGGTACAGCAACCCCAGGCCCGCCGTGACCCCGGCCAACGCCAGGGCGAACGCCTCCAGCACCAGCAGGCTCGCGATGTGCCAGGGCCGCGCGCCCACCGAGCGCAGGATCGCCATCTCGCGGCGGCGTTCGTTAAGGCTGGTGAGAATTGCCGTGAGCATGCCGATCAACCCCGTCAGCACCACGAACAGCGACACCACGAACAGCGCCTTTTCGGCGGTGCCCATCAGGCTCCACAGCTCTTGCAACGCCACCCCCGGCAGGATCGCCAGCAGCGGTTCGCCACGGAACTCGTTGATTTCGCGCTGCACAGCGAAGGTGGAAATCTTGCTGTTGAGGCCGAGCATGAACGCGGTGATGGCCTGGGGCTTGAGGTCCATGTTGCGTGCCTGTTCGGCGCTGACCCGGCCTTTGCCCCGGGCGGGCATGCCGTTTTGCCAATCGATGTGGATCGCTTCCATGCCGCCCAGGCTGATATGCAGCGTGCGGTCCACCGGCGTGCCGGTGCGCTGGAGGATGCCGACCACGGTGAAGGGCTTGTCGTCGTGCTTGACCAGGCTCACCGCCGCCACGCCATGGGCCAGCACCAGTTGTTCGCCCAGTGTGTAATGCAGTGCCTGGGCCACTTCGGCACCCAGCACCACCTCGAACGGGTCGCTGGCGAAGGCGCGGCCATCGGCCAGCGCCAGGTGCTGCTGGCGCCCGTATTGGTAATGCTGGAAGTAGGCCTCGGTGGTGCCCATCACCCGGTAGCCGCGATGGGAGTCGCCCAGGGACATGGGGATCGCCCACTTCACTTTCGGGTGGCTGGCGAAGTGCTCGAAGCTGTCCCAGCGGATGTTGTTGGTGGCGTTGCCGATGCGAAACACCGAATACAGCAGCAGGTTCACCGAGCCTGAGCGGGCGCCGACGATCAAGTCGCTGCCGCTGATGGTGCTGGCGAAACTGGCGCGGGCCTCGGTGCGCACCCGCTCCACCGCCAGCAGCAGGCACACCGACAGGGCAATGGCGAACGCGGTGAGGGTCGCGGTAAAGCGGCGGTTTGCCAGGCTGGCCATGGCTAGGCGGAACAAGTACATCTCAAACCTCGCAGGGCGCGGCGGCGCGATTGAGTTCGGCCAGGGACAAGTGGCGGTCGAACAGCGGCGCCAGGCTTTGGTCATGGCTGACGAACAACAGGCTGGCGCCGGCCTCGCGGCATTCGGCGAACAGCAGGCGGATAAAGGCCTCGCGGGCGTCGTAGTCCAGGGCCGAGGTCGGTTCGTCGGCGATCACCAGCTCCGGTTGGCCGATCAGCGCACGGGCGGCGGCCACCCGTTGCTGTTGGCCGATGGACAGGGCATCGGCGCGCCGGCCCAGCAGGCTGGGGTCGGTCAGGCCCAGGTGCGCCAGCAGGGTGCTGGCGGCTTTTTCCACGCTGCCATGGCGCTGCGCGGCGCGGCGCGCGCGCAGCTTGGAGAAGTGGCACGGCAACTCGACGTTTTCACGCACCGACAAAAAGGGCAGCAAGTTGAATTGCTGGAAGATGTAGCCCGTGTGATCGACCCGGAAGCGGTCACGGGCGCCCGCCGCCAGCGCGGTCAACTCCTGGCCCAGCAGGCGGATGCTGCCGCTGTCGGGCTTCTGCACCCCGCCCAACAGGCCCAGCAGGGTGGTCTTGCCGCTGCCGCTGGGGCCTTTGAGAAACAGCGTCTGGCCGGGTTCCAGGCGAAACGCCGGGATATCCAGCAACTGCGGGTGGCCGGGCCAACTGAAACTCAGGTGGGAGAGTTCGATAAGCGCTTGGGTCATGGCGACGGGTTCTTGGTGGGTTCGGTGCAACCCCAGCCATCTTTGGGAGCAGGCCTGCTCCCACAGAGGGCTGGGTATGTTTTTAAAAGGTCAGCAGCGCAGCCTTGGCCGTGACTTCAACCCCTTGCTGGCCGCTCGGGCCGATGAGTTGTACCGCAATTTTCTGGGTGGCGGGGAAGGTCTTGAACAGATTGCCCAGGTCCAGGTGCTTCAACGCGGCGGGCGTGGCGCAGGTGAACTGGTAGTGGGCGTGGATTTCGCTGTGGTCGTGGTCGTGTTCGTCGCCCTCTGCATCGTGGTCGTGATCTTCGGCTTTGTCGCCGAACAGCGGGCTCTCCAACTCTTGGCTGGCCACCGTGCAACCGGCAGTGGCGGGCAAGCTGAACAGCGCCAGAGGTTGCGCCAGTTGCGCGTGCACGGCGGTGACCTTGGCCTTGTCGGCGTCGCTGCTGGCCACGTGCTCGAAACCCACCAGGTTCATCGCCGGGCTTTGTAGTTCCAGCTCCAGGGTCTTGCCATCCAGCGCCGCATTCAGGCGCGCGACCCCGTGTTCGTGGGCGCCGAGGCTGCCATGCTCGTGGTCGTGGGGGGCGGCGGCTTGGGCGGCCACCAGGGGCAACAGGGCAAACGGCAGGGCGAGAAGCAGACGGCGCATGGCAAGTCTCCGAGGGGAAATGTTATGTAATCTTATAACGATTGGTCGCGGAGTGTGCCCCTCTGCTTGGCGTTACGCAAGCTGCGTGGGAGCATGCCCGCCACAAATATGAGGCAGACCCTATGTTGCGGATTCGTGGAAGCATCGGCGATTGGCCGGTGGATTTGACCCTGGAACTGGATGAGCAAGACTGGGCGCGCCTGGGTGGCCAGTTGCAGGTGGAAAAGGTCGAGGCAGCCGCGCCGGCCGCCAGCACGGCGGGCAAACCGGTGAACCAGGATGATGCCTTGTGGCTGATCGCCCAGGACCTGCTGCGCCAGGCCGGG
The DNA here is from genome assembly GCF_059862525.1 of Pseudomonas sp. MF08875. NCBI lineage: Bacteria > Pseudomonadati > Pseudomonadota > Gammaproteobacteria > Pseudomonadales > Pseudomonadaceae > Pseudomonas > Pseudomonas sp. MF08875. Next base: position 46,738 of record NZ_JCBCUW010000040.1, on the reverse strand, counting down.
CAGCTGAGCGGGCCGGATTTGCTGGCCCGGCTCGAAAGCCTGACCGGCAGCGCGGCGGCGGGTAAGCGCCTGTTGGTGCGCTTGCGCCATAGCGCCGGGGTCAAGGTGGTGAGCGGCGGGGATACGCCGCTTTATAGCTGGGTGGACTAGTACAGCGCGGCGAACAGCTTGCGCCGGTAGGTGGTCACTAACGGGTGATCGTTGCCCAGCAGGAGGAACACTTGCAGCAGGGTCTTGTGGGGCAGGCCTTCGCTGTAGCTGCGGTTGCGCACGAACAGCTTGAGCAACGCTTCCAGGGCCGCTTCGTACTGCTGGCGCGCCAGTTGCTGGATCGCCAGTTGATACGCCGCTTCATCGTCCTGCGGGTTTTGCGCCAGGCGGGTTTTCAGGTCGGCGGCGTCCGGCAGGTCGGCCGCTTGGCGCAGGAAGGTGATTTGCGCCTTGGCCCCGGCCAGCGCGGCTTTGTGCTCGTCGCTCTTGACTGCGTCGAGCACGGTTTGTGCCTCGCCCAATTCGCCCCGTTCGGCGAGGCAACGGGCGTAGAGAATCAGCGCGCCGGCGTGGGTGTTGTCTTCTCCCAGCAGCGCTTTGAGCGCGGCTTCGGCGTCGGCGAAACGGCCGCTGTCGAACAAGGCCTGGGCCTGCTCGAAGGGGTCGGCCGCCGCCGGTGGTGGCATTTGCACATGGGGTTCGAGCAGGGCGCGCACAGCCGACTCCGGCTGCGCCCCGGCAAAGCCGTCCACCGGTTGGCCATCCTTGAACAGCACCACGGTGGGCAGGCTGCGAATGCCGAAGCGGGCGACGATGTCTGCCTCGGCATCGCAATCGACCTTGGCCAACAGCAACGCACCCTGATAGCTCTCGGCGATCTGCGCCAGCATGGGCATCAGCGCCTTGCACGGCGCGCACCACTCGGCCCAGAAATCCACCAGCACGGGTTTATGGAACGACGCCTCGATCACCGTTTGATCGAAGTCGGCAGTGGTGGCGTCGAAGATGTAGGGGGTGTCCTGGCTCATGGGGCAATCTCGCAAAACGTGGATGGGCGCACTATACGGCGTGGCGGGGGGTGGCCGGTAGGTCGAGTGGCTGCGGCGAAACCCTGTAGGCGTTAGCTGCGCTGCGCGTGGTAAAGGCTGACATGGCGGAATTCTTCCGGTTCGGCCAGGTCCGGCAGGGTCATGGCCTGGAGCATCAGCAGGCGGGTGTACAGCGGGTGGCGAAAATCCCGTACCCGCGAGTCGGCCACCAGGGCTTCGCGGCCGCGGCTCAAGAAGGCGTCGAGCAGCGGCAGGTTGGCACGGTCGTACAGCACATCGGCGACCAGGATCAGGTCGAAGCGGTCGGCTTCGGCGAAAAAATCCGTCGAGTAGCCCAGGGTCACGCCGTTGAGCGCAGCGTTGGCTTGGCACGCGGCAAGCGCCAAGGGGTCGAGGTCGCAGGCCACCACTTCCAGCGCCCCGGCCTTGGCCGCGGCAATCCCTGCCACGCCGGAGCCGGCGCCGAAATCCAACACGCGCTTGCCGCGCACCCACTGCGGGTGTTGCGCCAGGTAGCGCGCCAGCGCCAGGCCACTGGCCCAGCAGAAGCTCCAGTACGGCGGTTCATGGAGGATGCGCCGGGTTTCTTCCGGGCTGAAGGCGCGGTCCATGTTGTCGCCATCGATCAGCCACAGCTTGAGGTCGGTGCCCGGCAGCGGGCAGGGCACCAGGCGCGCGTCCCCCAGCAATTGAGCCAGGGCCTGTTGCAGGTCGAACGGTGCGGTCATGGCGCTTTGACGAGTTGCAGCGCGCCCAGGGCCTGGGTGGTGGGTTGCTCGATACGCAGCGCCGGCAGGTGCAGGATCAATTGCCCGGACTGGCTGGCGCGCCCACGCAACTCGACGCGCGCGCCACCGGGGAAGGCTTCGGGGTTGAAGCGCAGGCGAAACGGCAGGGCCTGGTTATTGCCGATCAGGCTGGAGCTGGCGAGCAACTGCTGCGGGCGGCCACGGTCGTCGATCACCAGCAGCGCCAGCTCTACTTCCGCCCCCGCCGGGACGTTTTGCAGGCTGCCGCTCAGTTCGCGCTGGAAGGCTGGCAACGGGCCGAGGTCGGCGGCGCTGTGGGCTTTTTTCTGCGCCTGGGTGCTGGCGGGGCCGGGCTTGGGTTCGGCGGGCTTGGGCGCCTCACTGCTGCACGCCGCCAGGAGGCCGACCAGACTGAGCAAAACGAGGGGACGTAGCGGCATGTGAAGCTCCAGCAAAGCGAAGTGTTGTGTGCGGTACAGCGTAGCCCGTCTGTATACCGCAAAGCCTATGGCTTGTCTTGCCACCGGGATGCGCTACCATGGCCCTCCCTTTTTTTTGTTGCCTGCCACCATGCACTGTCCCTTCTGCGGTGCCAACGACACCAAGGTCATCGATTCCCGTCTGGTCGCCGAAGGCGATCAGGTCCGCCGCCGCCGCGAATGCCTGGCCTGCGGTGAGCGCTTCACCACGTTTGAAACCGCCGAACTGGTGTTGCCGCGCCTTATCAAGAGCGATGGCAGCCGCCAGCCGTTCGACGAAGAGAAGCTGCGCGCCGGGATGCTGCGCGCCCTGGAAAAACGCCCGGTGAGTGTCGAGCGCCTGGAGTCGTCCCTGGCCCACATCAAGCACAAACTGCGCGCCACCGGCGAGCGCGAGGTCAAGTCCCTGGTGGTCGGTGAACTGGTGATGGCCGAGCTGCAAAAGCTGGATGAAGTCGCCTATATCCGTTTCGCCTCGGTGTATCGCCGCTTCCAGGACCTCAACGAGTTCCGCGAAGAAATCGATCGCCTGGCCCGGGAGCCCGCCAAAGAATGAGCCTTTCTCCAGAGCAAGCCGTCCTCGACGCCCACTACATGGCGCGAGCCCTGGAATTGGCGCGCAAAGGCCTCTACACCACCCACCCCAACCCCCGTGTCGGTTGCGTGATCGTGCGCGACGGCGAGGTGGTCGGCGAAGGCTGGCACGTGCGCACTGGCGAGCCCCATGCCGAAGTCCACGCCCTGCGTGCCGCTGGCGCCAAGGCCCGCGACGCCACGGCTTACGTCACCTTGGAGCCGTGCAGCCATCACGGCCACACGCCGCCCTGCGCCGATGCGCTGGTGACGGCCGGGGTGGCGCGGGTGGTCGCGGCCATGCAGGACCCCAACCCGGAAGTCGCCGGGCGCGGTTTGCAGCGCCTGGCCCAGGCCGGGATCGCGGTGCACAGCGGCGTGCTCGAAGGCGAAGCGCGGGCGCTCAACCGCGGTTTTCTCAAGCGCATGGAACACGGTTTACCCTTTGTGCGGGTCAAGTTGGCCATGAGCCTGGATGGGCGCACCGCCATGGAAAGCGGCGAGAGCCAATGGATCACCGGCCCTGCCGCGCGGTCGGCGGTGCAACGCCTGCGGGCCGAGGCCAGCGTGGTGCTGACCGGCGCCGACACCGTGCTGGCCGACGACGCGCGCCTGACCGTGCGTGCCGCCGAACTGGGCCTGGACGCTGAAAACACCGCCCTGGCCATGAGCCGCCCGCCGCTGCGGGTGCTGGTGGACGGGCGCCTGCGGGTGCCGCTGGACGCGCCGTTCTTCAAGGCCGGCCCGGTACTGGTCGCCACCTGCGTGGCCATCGAGGAGCAATACGCCACTGGGCCGGAGTGCCTCATCGTGCCGGGCCTTGAAGGCCAGGTCGATTTGCACGCGTTGCTACAGGCACTGGCCGCCCGGGGCGTCAACGACGTGCTGGTGGAAGCGGGGCCGCGCCTGGCCGGGGCCTTTGCGCGCCAGGGCCTGGTGGACGAATACCAGATATTCATCGCCGGCAAGTTCCTCGGCTCCACCGGTCGGCCGTTGCTCGACTGGCCGCTGGCGCAGATGAAAGACGCGCCGCAGCTGAAAATCACTGAAATGCGTGCGGTCGGCGATGACTGGCGGGTCACTGCGATCCCGCTGCCGAACGCAGGCGTATAATCGCGGCCTTTGGCCTGGCGCAGGCCTGTTCTCGAGGAGAACCCCATGTTCACCGGCATCATCGAATCCATCGGCAGCATCCGCGCATTGACCCCCAAGGGCGGCGATGTGCGGGTCTATGTTGAAACCGGCAAGCTCGACCTGGGCGACGTCAAACTGGGCGACAGCATCGCCGTCAACGGCGTGTGCCTGACCGCGGTGGAACTGCCCGGCGACGGTTTTTGGGCCGATGTCAGCCGCGAAACCCTGGACTGCACCGCGTTCCACCAGTTGAAGGCCGGCAGCCGGGTCAACCTGGAAAAAGCCCTGACCCCCACCACCCGCTTAGGTGGGCACCTGGTCAGTGGCCACGTTGACGGCGTGGGCGAGGTGATTGCACGGGAAGAAAACGCCCGCGCCATTCAATTTCGCATCCGCGCGCCCAAGGAACTGGCCAAGTACATCGCCCACAAAGGCTCGATCACCGTCGATGGCACCAGCCTGACGGTCAACGCAGTCAATGGCGCTGAATTCGAATTGACCATCGTCCCCCACACGCTGGCCGAGACCATCATGGCCGACTACCGGCCGGGGCGTGAGGTCAACCTGGAAGTTGACTTGCTTGCACGTTATCTGGAGCGCTTGCTGCTGGGCGATAAAGCCGCCGAGCCTGCCGCGCCCGGCAAGATCACCGAAAGCTTTCTAGCCGCCAATGGCTATCTCAAATCCTGAACCAAGGGGGTGCCGCGTGGCGCTCAATAGCATCGAAGAACTGGTCGAAGACATCCGCCAAGGCAAGATGGTCATCCTGATGGATGACGAAGACCGCGAGAACGAAGGCGACTTGATTATGGCCGCCGAATGCTGCAAGGCCGAAGACATCAACTTCATGGTCAAGCACGCCCGGGGCCTGGTGTGCATGCCCATGAGCCGCGAGCGCTGCGAACTGCTCAAGTTGCCGCTGATGTCGCCGCGCAACGGCTCGGGTTTCGGCACCAAGTTCACCGTCTCCATCGAAGCCACCACGGGCGTCACCACCGGCATTTCCGCCGCTGACCGCGCCCGCACCGTGCAGGCCGCCGCCGCCAAGGACGCCAAGGCCGAAGACATCGTCAGCCCCGGCCACATCTTCCCGCTGATGGCCCAGCCGGGCGGCACCCTGGCCCGCGCCGGCCACACCGAGGCCGCATGCGACCTGGCGCGCATGGCCGGGTTCGAGCCCAGCGGCGTGATCTGCGAAGTGATGAACGACGACGGCACCATGTCCCGCCGCGCGGAACTGGAGGCGTTCGCCGCCGAGCACAACATCAAGATCGGCACCATTGCCGACCTGATCCACTACCGGATGATCCACGAACGTACCGTTCAGCGGATTGCCGAGCAGCCGCTGGACAGCGAACTGGGGCAGTTCAACCTGGTGACCTACCGTGATTCGGTCGAAGGCGACGTGCACATGGCCCTGACCCTGGGCAACATCTGCGCCGAAGAACCGACCCTGGTGCGCGTGCACAACATGGACCCCTTGCGCGACCTGCTGCTGGTCAAGCAACCAGGGCGTTGGAGCCTGCGGGCCGCCATGGCCGCAGTGGCCCAGGCCGGCAGCGGCGTGGTGCTATTGCTCGGCCACCCCCTCGATGGCGATGTGTTGCTGGCCCATATCCGCGAAACCGCGGACCAGGCGCCGGCGAAAAAACCGACCACCTACAGCATTGTCGGGGCCGGTTCGCAGATCCTGCGGGACCTGGGCGTGCGCAAGATGCGCCTGATGAGCGCGCCAATGAAATTTAATGCGATATCCGGTTTCGACCTGGAAGTTGTAGAATACGTGCCCTCCGAATAAAGGCCGGGCGTTTTCCGCCCCTTGTTCGCGGTTCAAATATCACCGAGGGACGCGCAAAAAGGCGCGTCCCGGCTCTTTAAGAGATTTGTCGAATGACCCTCAAGACCATCGAAGGTACCTTCATCGCCCCCAAGGGCCGCTACGCGCTCGTCGTTGGCCGCTTCAACAGCTTCGTGGTTGAAAGCCTGGTCAGTGGCGCCGTTGATGCCCTGGTTCGCCATGGCGTGAGCGAAAGCGATATCACCCTGATCCGCGCCCCGGGCGCCTTCGAGATTCCGCTGGTGGCGCAGAAAGTCGCGCAAAAGGGCGAATACGCAGCGATCATCGCCCTGGGCGCAGTCATTCGCGGCGGCACTCCGCACTTTGAATACGTGGCAGGCGAATGCACCAAGGGCCTGGCCCAGGTGTCCATGGAGTTCGGCGTGCCGGTTGCGTTTGGCGTGCTGACTGTCGACTCCATCGAGCAAGCCATCGAACGTTCCGGCACCAAGGCCGGTAACAAAGGCGCCGAAGCTGCCCTGTCCGCCCTGGAAATGGTCAGCCTGCTGGCGCAGTTGGAGGCCAAGTGATTAGCGACGAAAGCGATCGTTTCAACCCGCGCGATCCGAAACCTGCGGACGCTGGCAAGCCATCCAAGAGCGTCAAGCGTCGCGAGGCCCGTCAGCTCGCGACCCAAGCGCTGTACCAATGGCACATGGCCAAAACTTCGCTGAACGAAATCGAAGCGCAGTTCCGGGTCGATAACGACTTCACCGATGTCGACTCCGGCTACTTCCGCGAGATCCTGCACGGCGTCCCGGCCAACAAGACCGAGATCGACGAGGCCCTCGCGCCTTGCCTGGACATCACCATCGAAGAGCTGGACCCGGTTGAACTGGCGGTGTTGCGCCTGTCCACCTGGGAACTCATCAAGCGCGTCGATGTGCCTTACCGTGTGGTCATCAACGAAGGCATCGAGCTGGCCAAGGTCTACGGTTCCACCGACGGCCACAAGTTCGTCAACGGCGTGCTCGACAAACTGGCCCCGCGCCTGCGTGAAGCCGAAGTGAAGGCGTTCAAGCGCTGATTGGCGCTGGCGTGCGCCATGGGCGAGTTTGAGCTGATCCGTCATTACTTCGCCGCCGCGCCTTGTGCGCGGGCCGGCGAGGGCGTGGCACTGGGGATCGGCGACGACTGCGCCCTGCTGGCGGTTCCCCCCGGGGAGCAGTTGGCCATTTCCACCGATACCCTGGTCGCCGGCGTGCATTTTGCCGATCCGTGCGAGCCTTTGCTGCTCGGCCAGCGCTCGCTGGCCGTGGCGGTCAGTGACCTGGCTGCCATGGGCGCCACCCCCATTGCCTTTACCCTTGCCCTGACCCTGCCGACGGTGACCGCCGAGTGGCTGGACGCCTATGCCCGTGGTTTGAACCGCATGGCCCAGGCCTGTGGCGTGAGCCTGGTGGGCGGCGACACCACCCGCGGCCCGTTGAGCCTGACCCTCACAGTGTTCGGCCGGGTGCCCGCGGGCCAGGCCCTGACCCGCAGCGGCGCACGGGCGGGTGACCTGCTCTGCGTGGGCGGCGACCTGGGCCGGGCGGCGGGGGCATTGCCCCTGGTGTTGGGCCAGCGCGCGGCCGATGCGGCCATCGCCGAGCCCTTGCTGGCCCAGTACTGGTCGCCTCAGCCACAACTGGCGCTGGGCCAGGCGTTGCGGGGCCGGGCCACGGCCGCGCTGGATATTTCCGACGGTTTGCTGGCCGATTGCGGGCATATCGCCAAGGCCTCTGGCGTAGGCTTGCAGATTGAGCGCGAGCGTGTACCCCTAAGCCCGGCGCTGGTGGCGTTCCTCGGGCTGCAAGGTGCGCAGGCGGCGGCGTTGAGCGGTGGTGACGATTACATCCTGGCCTTTACCCTGCCGGCTGCCGAACTGGCGCCGTTGCAGGCCCAGGGCTGGCCGGTGCACGTCATCGGCCACGTGGTGGCGGGGCAGGGCGTGACGCTGCTGGACGCCGCCGGACACGACATCACCCCGGCAACCCGGGGCTATCAACATTTTCGGGAGACACCGTGACAGATCATCCCAATCAGGTTCCGGCAGAGTTCGTGCCGCCGTCGGTCTGGCGTAATCCCTGGCATTTCCTGGCCTTCGGCTTTGGCTCCGGCACGCTGCCCAAGGCGCCGGGCACCTGGGGTTCGTTAGTTGCGCTACCCTTCATCCCGTTATGGCAGATGCTGCCGGACTGGGGTTACTGGCTGATGCTGGGCATCACCATGCTGTTTGGCTTCTGGCTGTGCGGCAAGGTGGCCGACGATTTGCGGGTACACGACCACGAAGGCATCGTCTGGGACGAAATGGTCGGGATGTGGATCACCCTATGGCTGGTGCCCGAAGGCTGGTACTGGTTGCTGGCGGGTTTCTTGATGTTCCGCTTCTTCGACATTCTCAAGCCATGGCCGATTCGCTGGATCGACCGGCACGTGCACGGTGGCGTGGGGATCATGCTCGACGATGTGCTGGCCGGGGTGTTTGCCTGGTTGGCGATGCAGGGATTGGTGTGGTGTTTCGCCTGAGGGGCTGCTTGAGGAACCGAGCATGGGCAAGGCTGGATGCTGGCTGTTGATACTGATGTTGGCGGGTTTTAGCACCATGGCCCGGGCCGTTGACCCAGCGGTGCTGCCGCAGCAGATATTGCTGGCCAGCGAGGAGTGGGTCGATTACACCGACGCCAATGGTGGCGGCCTGGCCTGGGAGGTGCTACGCGAAGTCTTCGAGCCGGCCGGTGTGCGCCTGAACATCCGCACCGAGCCTTACACCCGCTCCGTGGGCTTGGCGCAATTGCGCGAGGTGGACGCCCTGGTCGGTTCCTACCGCGACGAGGCCGAAGGCGTGTTGTACCCGCGCTGGAATTTCGACTCCGACCACATCTACGCCCTTGGGCTGGCGACACTGCCGGCGCCAACCCTGGCGACTTTGGGCAAGTATCGCCTGGCCTGGGTGCGCGGCTACCGCTACGAGAACTACCTGCCCAACGTTCGTGCGTTCAACCAGATCGAGCGCCGCGACGGCATCCTGTCGATGCTGCGCCATGGCCGCGCCGACTTTTACATCGATGCCCTGACCGAGGTCGAATACGTCCAAGGCAAGGCCGCCGATCCGTCGCTCTACCGCCGCAGCCACTTGGCTGAACTGCCGCTCTACCTGGGGTTCGCCGACACCCCGCGCGGGCGGGCGCTAATGGCCTTGTACGATCAGCGCATGGCGGTGTTGGTCAGCAGTGGCCAGTTGCGCGGCATTTTCGAGCGCTGGAAACAGCCCTATCCGTTCGCGGACAGCGGCCTGCCGGGCGGGCAGTAATCAAACTTCTTGATCTTTATGGTCGGTAATTCAGCCTAAGCGCCTGTAGGAACCTGCTGTTACAATGCCGCCTCTGCGAATCACAACCAGATCAGGAGCACACGGTGCCCGTCGTTTTTGTCGCCGCTTCCAAGCTGCCAACCCCTTTTGCGCAATTCACCATGCACGGCTTCCTCGACGAAGCCACGGGCCGCGAGCATGTAGTGCTCAGCCTCGGTGAGTTCGACGATGGCGCCCCGGTTCTGGGCCGCTTGCACTCCGAGTGCCTGACCGGTGACGCCCTGTTCAGCCAGCGTTGCGACTGTGGCTCGCAACTGGAAGCCGCGATGCGCGCCATCGCCCGTGAGGGCCGCGGCGTGCTGCTGTACCTGCGCCAGGAAGGGCGCGGTATCGGTTTGCTGAACAAGATCCGCGCCTACGAACTGCAAGATGGCGGCGCCGACACCGTCGAAGCCAACGAACGCCTGGGCTTTGCCGCCGACCAGCGCGACTACGCCATCTGCCTGCCGATGCTCGAACACCTGGGGGTCAAATCCCTGCGCCTGATGACCAACAACCCGCGCAAGGTCAAGGCCTTGACCGATATGGGCATCACCGTCGCCGAGCGCGTGCCGCTGCACACCGGCCATAACCCGCACAACAAGCTCTACCTGGCGACGAAGGCCAGCAAGCTCGACCACATGATGGGCAACGAGCACCAGGGCGAGGTAGAAGGGGCGTGACCCGTGGTCAAGTTCGGCGGCGACTGGCCGTCAATTGGTGGCAATACCTGGCGCTGGCGTTGTTGCCGCTGTTCGTCATCAATGGCGTGTTCAGCCAGACCGACCCTGTATTGCCACTGCTGGCGATGCCATTTTTCATCGCTGGCATGGCTTCGATGTTTGTCAGCCTGAAGTTTTTCGGCGGTTTCAAGCACGCCTTGATCGATACCCACAAAGCCCTCGACACCCCTGAGGAGCCCGCAGCCTGGATCAACCTGGCGGCGCGCCGCCGCGTGGCATTCCTGGCCGCCTCGCTGCCGGCGTGGATCGGTGCCCTGGCCGTGTTCGTCGGCCTGGAAGCGATACCCGTGATGCTGCTGGCGCTGGCCAGCGCGGTGCTGTTCTACCTCTATCGCATTCCGCGCCAACTGGGTTGATGCGCTTCTGGTGGGTGGTCCTGCTGTTGGCCGCCAGCCCCTGGGCGGCGGCGCAACGGGTGGTCAGCCTGGCGCCGTCGCTGACGGAAATCGTCGTTGAGCTGGGCGCCGGCGACTTGCTGGTGGGTGTGCTCGATGCCGGTGAGCGCCCGGCCGGGCTCCAAGGCCTGCCATCCTTGGGCCGCTACGGCCAGTTGGACATCGAGCGCCTGCTCAGCCTGCAACCCGACTTGCTGCTGCTCTGGCCCGGCAGCGTTGGCCCGGCCCAGCGCGAGCAGCTCAAGCGCCTGAATATCCCGACCTTTGTCGCCGAACCCCATAGCCTCGAACAACTCATCCACCAGATCGACCAGATCGGCCAACGCCTGGGGCGCGCCGAACGTGGCCGCGCCTTGGCCGGCGAGCTGCGCCACCGGCTCGATGAGCTGCGCCAGCGCTATCACCGGGATGAACCGCTGCGGGTGTTCTACCAGGTCTGGGACCAGCCGCTGTACACCGTGGGCGGCGGCCAGATCATCAGCGATGCCCTGACGGTGTGCGGCGCGCGCAATGTGTTCGACGACCTCCCGCTGCCGGCCCCGCAAGTCAGTCTCGAAGCGGTATTGCAGCGCAACCCGCAGCTGATCCTGGCCAGCGACCAACGGCAACTGGACGCCTGGAAGGCCTGGCCGCAGGTAGCGGCGGTGGCCCAGGGGCGGTTGCTGCGGATCGCGGATAAAGGCCTGGAGCGGCCCAGCGGGCAGATGATCGAAGCCACCGCGCGCTTGTGCCAAGGAATTGCGGCGCAGCACTGAGGCCGCTTTAGCCGGTAGCCACCAACCCTCTGTGGGAGCAGCTGTCATTCGTCACCGCCACCCGGTGCCGCCATGGCGAGCAGGCTCGCTCCCACAGAGGAAAAATCCCCCCACACCACCGTTCAACCGTGGGAGCTGGCCTGCCCGCGATGAGCCCCGCAGCAACCCCTAAAGCTGCGGCGTCCAGGTCACGCCGAGCATCCAGGTCTGGCCTGCTTCGCGGTAGTTTTGGTTGTTCTTGAAACTCGGCTCTTGGTAGCTATAGCGGGCGCGGGCATAGTGCTTGTCCAGCAGGTTGTCGACCTTCAGTTGCAACGCCACCTCGCGGCTCAGTGCCCAACTGCCGCGCACGCCGAGCAACCCATAGCCACCCAAAACCTGCTGGTTTTTCTCGTCGTCGTAGCTGCCGCTCACCGCTTGCCAACTGGCGCCCAGGCCCAAGCGGTCGAACTGGCGGTCCAGGTCCAGGCTCAGGGTGCGCCGGGCGCGACGGGGCAGGGTGCGGCCGCTGTCGCGGTCACGCGGGTCGATGATCGACAGGCCCAGGCTGCCCTGCCAGCCGAACAGCTCTTGGGTGAGGGAGGCTTCAAAACCATTGATGCGTGCGGCGCTGACGTTTTGCGGGCCATTGCTGGCGAACACAATCGCGTCCTGGAGGTCGGTGCGGTACAGCGAGGCTTCTAATCGGCTGCTGTCGCTGAGTTGGCTGCGCCACTGCACTTCGTAGCTTTTGGAGGTTTCGGGCTCAAGGTCGGGGTTGCTGTTTTTCTGGTGGAAGCCGCCGGGGTAGAAATCGTCGGGGTAGTAAAGGTCATTGAAGGTCGGCGCCCGAAACCCTTCGCTGTAGCTCAGCAGCAGGTCATTGTCGGGGTTGAGCGGCAAGGTGAAGGTGCCGCTCCAACTGTTCTGGCTGCCGAATTGCTGGTTCTGGTCGTGGCGCAGGCCCAGTTCCGTGGCAAAGCCGTCGCCCTGGAAGCGATGCTGGATAAACGCCGCGCGGTTCCAGCGGCTGTCTTCGTTGAGGGCGGTGCTGCTGTTGACCCGGTCTTCGTACCAGTCACCGCCCAGGATCAGGCTGTTGCGCTCATCCAGGCTCAGGTCGTTCTGCCAGTTCAGCGAATCGCGGTAGGTGTTGAACACCGCGCGTTCGGTGCTGAGCTTGTCGAGGGTTTCTTCGCGGTTTTCGCTGTGGCCCAGTTCCAGGCGTGAACGCCAGGTGTCATTGAGCCGCGCGTCTACGTAGCTGCTGACGCCGCTGACGGTGAACTGGCTATAGGGTTTTTGTGCATAGCTCTGCTTGGTGCTCTCGTCGTAGCGCCCGAACGGGTTATCAAACTCACTCTTGCCGCGGTTATCCAGCACATTCAGGCCCGCTTCGAGGTCGTCGTCAAAGGCATGGCTGAGGCTGAAACTCAGGGCCTTGTTGCGGTAGGCGTCGTGGTCGCTGTCGCTGGCGAAGGACTGGTGCGTGCGGTCGATGCCAGCGGTGTCGTCGAGGCTGGCGCCGAGGTTGAAACGGGTCTGCGCATCGCCGCCAGACAACCCGAGGCTGCGTTCCCAGGTCTGCTGGCTGCCAAAGCCCAGGTGCAGGCGCGGTTGCAGGCCGGCGCCGTCGCCGCGGCGGGTGAAAATCTGGATCACCCCGCCAATGGCGTCGCTGCCGTAGATCACCGAGCGCGAGCCGCGCAGCACTTCGACGCGTTCGATCTGCTGGATATTGAGGTGTTGCAGGTTGCTGTCGCCGGAGGTGGCGTTGCCGATGCGCTGGCCGTCCACCAACACCAGGCTCTGCGCCGATTTGGTGCCGCGGATATAGATCGCTGGCAAACTGCCGCGCCCGCCGGCCTCGGCGACCTGCACGCCCGGTACGCGGCGCAGCAGGTCGGTGACGCTGCCTGGCTGTAGGCGGTCGATATCGTCGCGGGTGAACACGGTGTTGGCGGCGCTGCTGTCGTTGCGCGCCTGGACCTGGCGGTTGGCGCTAATCAGGGTGTCCGGCAGTTTCAGTGCGGCGTCGCGCTCGAAGGTGTCGGCGAGCAGGTCGGTGGCGGGCAGTAACAGCAGGGGCAGGAGGCGGTGCAGGTTCATGGCGATGTAGATCCCTCTTGTGGGCGCGAGCTTGCTCGCGATGGCGGCATGTCAGTCACCGCGCCCTCGCGAACAGCCTCGCTCCTACAGGGTTTTGCGTGGGGTCAGAGGCCCAGGAGCTCCAGGCGCTGGGCGATCGACGCTGCGATCCCGGCTTCGTCCAGGCCGCATTCGGCGAGCATCTGCGCAGGTTTGGCGTGTTCGACGTAACTGTCCGGCAAGCCCAGGTGCAGCATCGACTTGAGGATGTTTTCGCGGGCCAGGAATTCGCTGACCGCCGCGCCGGCGCCGCCCATGATGGCGTTTTCTTCGATGGTCACCAGCAGTTCATGGCGGGCCGCCAGGTCGCGTACCAGGGCTTCGTCCAGGGGTTTGACGAAGCGCATGTCGACCACGGTGGCGTCGAGCTTTTCTGCCACTTTCAGGGCCTCGGCCAGTTGCACGCCGAACACCAGGATCGCCAGGCGCGAGCCTTGGCGGCGCACCACGCCCTTGCCGATCTCGATGGGGTTGAGGTCTTTGCTGATGGCTGCATTCGGCCCCGAACCACGCGGGTAACGCACGGCGGCTGGGCCGTTATAGAGGTGGCCGGTGGTGAGCATCTTGCGCAGTTCGTTTTCGTCGCTGGGGGTCATCACCAGCATGCCGGGGATGCACCGCAGGTACGACAGGTCGAAGCTGCCGGCGTGGGTCGGGCCGTCTTCGCCCACCAGGCCGGCGCGGTCGATGGCGAACAGGACGTCGAGGTTCTGCACCGCCACGTCATGAACCAATTGGTCGTAGCCGCGTTGCAGGAAGGTGGAGTAGATCGCCACCACCGGTTTGGCGCCCTCGCAGGCCATGCCGGCGGCGAAGGTCACGGCGTGCTGTTCGGCAATCGCCACGTCGAAGTAGCGCAGCGGGAAACGTTCGCTGAAGGCCACCAGGTCGGAGCCTTCCTTCATTGCCGGGGTGATGCCCACCAGGCGTTGGTCGGCGGCGGCCATGTCGCACAGCCACTGGCCAAAAATGCTGGAATACTTCGGCCCGCTGGCGGTTTTCGGCGGGTTGGCCGGGGCGTCCAGGGGGTCGAGCTTGGTGATGGCGTGGTAGCCGATGGGGTCGATTTCAGCCGGGGCGAAGCCTTTGCCCTTCTTGGTGACCACGTGCAGGAACTGCGGGCCCTTGAGGTCGCGCATGTTGCGCAGGGTGGCGATCAGGGTCGGCAGATCATGGCCATCGATGGGGCCGATGTAGTTCCAGCCCAACTCCTCGAACAGCGTGCCGGGGACCAGCATGCCTTTTGCGTATTCTTCGGTGCGGCGGGCGATTTCCCAGGCGCCGGGCAGGCGCGAGAGAACCTTCTTGCTGCCTTCGCGCATGCTGGCGTAGGTGCGGCTGGAGAGGATTTTTGCCAGGTAGTTGGACAACCCGCCGACATTGCGCGAGATCGACATGTCGTTGTCGTTGAGGATCACCAGCATGTTGGCGTTCACTTCCGGCGCATGGTTGAGCGCCTCGAAGGCCATGCCGGCGGTCAACGCGCCATCGCCGATCACGGCAATTGCCTTGCGCTCACTGTTTTGCAGGCGGGCGGCAATGGCCATGCCCAGGGCGGCGCTGATGGAGGTGCTGGAGTGGCCGACGCCAAAGGTGTCGTACTCGCTCTCGGAGCGACGCGGGAAGGCGGCGATGCCGTCCTTCTGGCGCAGGGTGCCCATGCGCGCGCGGCGGCCGGTGAGGATCTTGTGCGGATACGCCTGATGGCCCACGTCCCACACCAACCGGTCGTCCGGGGTGTCGAAGACGTAATGCAGGGCGATGGTCAGCTCGATGACGCCCAGGCCGGCACCAAAATGCCCGCCGGTCTGGCCGACCGAATAGAGCAGCTCCAGGCGCAACTCATCGGCCAGGGTTTCGAGCTCGGCTTCACCCAACCGGCGCAGCCCGGCCGGCGTGTCGGCGCGGTCGAGCAGGGGCGTGGTCGGGCGTTTGCGGGGAATCTCATGAAACGTCGTGGGCATCAGGCGAATCGTTATAGGTATAGAAAGAGGCGGCAGTTTACCTGATGCATCGCAGGCTGCCCACGCGCAGCGCGGAACTTGGCCGATATGCGGTCAGGCGCGTGGGCGCCGCATCAGCTGCGGCGTTCGACGATGTAGCGGGCCAGATCGCGCAGCGGCTCGGCCGACGCGTCAAAGGGTCGCAGGGCATGCAGGGCCAGGTCGCGCAGTTCCAGGGCGTAGCCCTTGGCCGCCTCCAGGCCCAGCAGCGCCGGGTAGGTGGGCTTGTCGCGGGCGGCGTCGGCGCCTTGGCGCTTGCCCAGTGTGGCGGTATCGCTTTCGACGTCGAGAATGTCGTCCTGCACCTGAAAGGCCAGGCCGATGGCTTGGGCGTAGGTTTGCAGGGACTTGAGTTCGGCTTTCTCGGCCCGGCCGCTGGCCAGGGCGCCAAGCTTGACGCTGGCCTCGATCAGCGCGCCGGTCTTGTGCCGGTGCATGTATTCCAGGGCAGTCTGGTCGAGCTTGAGGCCGACCGAGCCGAGGTCGATGGCTTGGCCGCCGACCATGCCGGCCGGGCCCGCGGCCAGGGCCAGGGCGCTGACCATGCGCAGGCGGGTCTCGGCATCGGCGCTGTTCAGGCGCGGGTCGAGCAGGGCGCTGAAGGCCAGGCTCTGCAAGCCGTCGCCGGCGAGGATGGCGCAGGCTTCGTCGAAGGCTCTATGGGTGGTGGGCTGGCCGCGGCGTAGGTCATCGTCGTCCATCGCCGGCAAATCGTCGTGAACCAGGGAGTAAGCGTGGATCAACTCCACCGCGCACGCGGCGCCGTTGGCCTGCTCGGGCTCGCCGCCCATGGCCTGGCACGCGGCGTAGGCCAGCAACGGGCGCACGCGCTTGCCGCCATTCATTACGCTGTAGCGCATGGCTTCGTAGAGGCGGGCGAGTTCGGGGCTGGGGGCGATGAACAGGGTTTGCAGCGCGGCGTTGACCCGCGCCTGGCTGCTGGCCTGGTAGGCGGCGATCATTGCGGGTCTTCCGCGTCGAAGGGTTCCTCGGCCAGTTCGCCATCGCGTTCGAGCAACACCTGGACCTTCTGCTCGGCCTGGGCCAGCGCGGCTTGGCAATCGCGGGTCAGGCCGATGCCTTGTTCAAAGGCCGTCAACGAGTCTTCCAGCGACAGCTCGCCGTTCTCCAGACGCTCGACCAGCGTTTGCAGGTCAGCGAGGGATTGTTCGAAATCCAGTGCAGCTTTTTTGCGGGCCATGGCGGCTATCCCGGTTGACGTTAAACCGGCGCGACACTAGCAGACCAAGGGTTGTGGGGCAAATGGCGGGGATGATGGGTGGCATTTGATCGGCTCGTTAGGCGACCTCGTGTGGGAGCGAGCCTGCTCGCGATGGCGCTCTATCAGCCCCCGATGGAGTGGCTGAGCCACCGTAATCGCGAGCGGGCTCGCTTCCACAATGAGTTTGGGGGGCCGGATTTGAGCCCCGCCACGCTTTGGCGTAGGCTGGCGCCGCTCAGCCTGCCGCTCAGCCTGCCGCGCGGTTGGCGCGTTGGCTTTCTTTTGGCGATTGATACTTCCATGTTCCCTGACGTTGTCTGCCCGTTCCTGCACGTTATCCACCTCGGCGTCTCGCAAGAGCATTGCGTGAACAGCCGCCGCCGCAGCATTTTGTTCGCGTTCACCTTCTCTCCACACCGCTGAACCACCCCAGTTGTTGATGCGCCCGGCGTGGGCCTGAGCCTGCGCGGTGGGCGTTTGCCTGAAGGTTTTAGGAGTGAGTGGTAATGGCGATGTCGATCAATCGCGCGGTCTTGGCTGCGTTGATCCTGGGTGTGTCGGTGGTGGGCCTGTGCATCGGTGCGACGGTGCCGGTGGTGGCTTTGCGCTTGTATCAGGCCGGGGCGTCGAGTGTGCAGATCGGCCTGATGTCGGCGCTGCCGGCGGCAGGGATGATGCTTTCGGCTTTTATGGTGGATTGGGTGTGCCAGCGCCTGAGCCGGCGGCAGATCTACCTGTGGTGCTTCGCCGTGTCGGCCCTGAGCATCGCCGCGTTGCAATTGCCCGGCCAGGGCCTGCTGGGCCTGGGCGTGGCGCGGCTGGTGATGGGCGTGGCGGCGGGGCTGATTATCATCCTGGGCGAATCCTGGGTGAACGAAGTGGCGCTGGATGCCCACCGCGGGCGCACGGTGGCGGTCTACACCACCTGCTTCACCGTGTTCCAGCTGTTCGGCCCGGCAATGGTGGCGCTGTTCGGCACCGAAGGGGTGGAGGTGATCGCCAGTGTGCTCGCCTGCCACGTTGTGGCCTTTGCAGTGATCTGGCGCATTCTGCCCCATACGCCTTTGAGCGGCGCCCATGCCCAGAGCAAGTCGTTCTCGGTGCTGGGCTTTATCCGCGTGGCCCCGGCGCTGTGCATGGGCATCGTGTTCTTCTCGTTCTTCGATAGCGTGATTCTGTCGATGTTTCCCGTGTATGCCGCCGGGCATGGCTACGTCATCAAGGTGGCAGCGTTGATGGTCACGGTGATTTTGCTGGGCGACGCGGCGTTCCAATTCCCCTTGGGCTGGCTCTCGGACAAGGTCGACCGGCCGACGATTTACCTCGCCTACGGGGTGATCGCACTGGCCATTGGCCTGGGCTTGCCGTGGCTGATGGACTATCCGCTGCTGCTGTGGCCGAGCCTGGTGATCCTGGGGGCGGTGGCGGGCGGCATCTACACCTTGGCGATCATCCTGATCGGCCAGGGCTTCAAGGGTGCGGACCTGGTCACTGCCAACGCCAGTGCCGGGTTCCTGTGGGGCGTGGGCAGCCTGCTGGGGCCGCTGGTCAGCGGCGCGGCGATGGCCACTTCGGTCAATGGCCTGCCGCTGGCACTGTGCACGGCGGCCGTGCTGTTTGTGTGGCTGGCCCTGGGGTTGCTGCGCCGGGAAGTGGCGGTGGCGGCGGGCTAAGGCCCTTATGTGGGAAGGGGGCCGGTGTTGCCACTGACGCTGTCTGACGCCTTCTGCACCCGGTTGCGCCCGCTGCCCTTGGCGCTGTACAGCGCTTCGTCGGCCCGCGACAGCAGGCGTGAGAGGTCGTAGCCAGACTCGCGGCTGGTTACCACGCCAATGCTCACGCTCAGCAGGCCCGGTTCCAGCAACGGTAATTGGGCGAAGCCCTGGCGGATGCGCTCGGCCACCTGCACGGCGGTGTGCTCGTCGGTATCGGCCAGCAGGCAGGCGAACTCTTCGCCGCCGATGCGCGCAAATACGTCCTTTTTGCGCAGTTTTTCCGCGCTGATGCGGCTAAAGGCAATCAGCGCCTCATCGCCGGTCTGGTGGCCGAAGGCGTCGTTGAGGCGCTTGAAGTTGTCCAGGTCGCACAGCAGCAAGGCCACCGGCTCGCCCCGACGTTGGCAATGGCTGAGCAGTTGCTCGCCGTGCTGCATGAACGCGCGGCGGTTGCCGATGCCGGTTAACGCGTCGCAATAGGCGGCAGCCTTAAAGCGTAACTCGGCGCGTTCCTTGACCATGGCCAGCGTGACGTAGGCGATGCCAACCACGTAGAGCATCGACTCGAACAGCATCAAGGAGAAAAACGGCACGCCCCTGCCCATCCCGGACAAGGCTTCCGTCAGCGGGAAACCCCGCTCGTTGATGGCGCGCACGATGTAAAACAGCGTGTGAAAAAGGGTCAGGACCAGCGCCGGCATATAGGCCACTTCCCACTGCTGGCGGTTGCGCCACAGTTCATGGGCGGTCAGCAGGCAATAACCCACCGTCAGCAGCGAATACACCGACACCCGCACTGCCATCGACTCGCGAAAAAACGGCCACTGATACAGCACCAGCCACACCACAGCCCCCGCGACAATTCCCGGCACATAAGGCGCGCGCCCAGCAAACACGCGCATCGCCGTCCAGTTCATCCCCGCGCCGAGCAGCAAAATCACATTGCCCAGCACCAGTGGGATCAGGTCCATGCCGGTGTCGCGCAAACTCACCAGCACCACCCCCACCCCGGCTAACAGCATCATTGCGCCCAAGTAACCCAGGCACCGCTCGCGGGTTTCCCGCAGCCAGGCATGCACCGTCAACAGCCCCATCAGAAAAAAAATGAAGACCGAAGCCACCAGCAGGGTAGGAATATGCAGCGCCATGTGCGGGGTTTCCGTTGAGCGTCATCGCGAGGGCAACCCGCAAGACCTGTCGGGAGCAGGGAGAGCGCAGGTGTCAACGGCAGTGTTGGCACTTTGGCATCACCCGGCGGATTGTAGCGGTATGGGGTGGGGGATGGGTGGGGAGTTTTGCTGGCGGGGTGCGGCGGGCCGCCGCCCCCACCCGCTCTAGAACGCTTTCTCCAACTTCAAACTCACACTGTTTTTGTCGTAGCTATAAAACCAATCAACGTTGCTCTGCACCTTGTTGTACTTGACCGTCAGGCTGGGGATGAGGTCGTACACGGCCAGGCGTGGGGCGCGGAGGATGAAGGTGTAGGCTTGTTCGTCGTCGTTGCGTCGGGCATCGAAGATTGAGCTGTAGGCGTCGTATTGGCGTTTGCGGTAGGAGGCGAAGAGTACGGCGCTGGCGCCGACCTCGAAGTCTTTGGCCACGCCCAGGCGCAGGCCTTTTTGCAGGTAGGCGACGGTGCGGTCCTGGGCGTCGCGGTCGGTGATGTCGACGCCGCCGAATAGGGTCCAGCGCTGGGGCAGGGCTTGCCACAGGGTGGCGTAGACCGAACGGGTGGCGCCGTCGTTGTCGGTGTTGATGTCGTGCTTGTAGGCCATGTCTTTGTACTCGCCTTCGAGCTTGAACAGGCGCGTGGCGCTGAGGGTGTGCAGCCACTCGCCGCGCAGGCCCCAGGCGTCGTACATGGCGTTGTCGCCGATGCTGTTGAACTCGAACGAGGGGCCTACGGAATATTGGTTGCGCCCATCGTGGTAGCTGTAGCCGGCGTTGGTGGTGAGGGTGCTTTCGTTGTATTTGCTTTGCGCGTCGTAGGCCTGGCCGTAGAGCAGCGCACGGGCGAAGACGCCATGGTGGCCGCTCAGGGCCATGCGTTTGTTGAGGGTGCCTTCGTAGTCCACGCCATGGGCGGACACCGCTTTGGGCAGTGAACGCTTGAGGTAGTAGGTTTCGTCGGGGGTGACCATGCGGTAGGTCACAGTGCTTTCGGAGGACTGGTTGAGGTTGTCGCTCCAGGTCGGGCCGATGGCGAAGGAGCCTTGCCAGGCTTCGCGGTTGTCCAGGGCCTGGAGGAAGCTGTCGACCGTTTTGCCCAGCCCCATGGCTTGGGCGTCGGCGGGGCTGAGGCCGCTGCTGATCTGCTGGAACGCGGTGTGTGCTTCGCGGTCCTTGCGGTTTTCAAACAGCACCCGCGCCAGCTCCAGGCGCCCGGGCAGGAAGTCGGCCTGCATCGCCAGCAGTTGGCGGTAGTCGCTTTCGGCCTGTTCCAGGTGCCCGTCGTTGCGCGCCAGTGCGCCATTGGCGTAGGCCACCAGCATGGCGTCGTGGCCGGGCAGGGCACTGTAGCGCTTGAGGTACTCGGCCGCCGCCGCCCACTGGCGACGCTCGATGGACAGGTACAGCGCGCGGCCCAGTTCATCGAGGTTGTTGCCCACGCTGTAGGTCTGGCCGTCGATGGTCAGCAGCGGCGCGTCGTGGCCGTTGGGCTGTTCATCCTTGAGCAACTCGCGCTCTTGTTCATTGGCGCGGTATTCGATGGTTTGGTTCAGGCGCAGGTTGGTGTCCTGGTCGGCACTCATCGCCGGGGCCGCGAGCAGCACCAGGGACATGGGCAGCAGGAGAAGGGTTAAGCATCGCATGCAAGGAAATGGGGGCATTACTGCGCTCTCGGGGTCGTTCTAAAACGCCAAAAGCAAGTGCCCGGAAGTTCAGGCACTTGCTCTGTGGTGCAACTTCAAACGGTGAGGCTTGGCTTACTTACGCACGCCACCGAAAGCGGTGTCGTAGTTGCGGTCGGCGAACTTGGCGATACCGGCCAGGGACGCGTTGGCGCCGGCGCCGAAGAAGCTGCCGGTGGTGGTGCCAACGATCGGTGCTGCGCCGGTGGCGAGGTTTTGCCCGACTGCCGCGCCGTTAAAGCTGGCGGTGGCGGTATCGATGTTGGCGGACAGTTGAACTTTCAATGCGCTGTTGGCCAGCGAACCGGTCAATTTCGGCGCTGCGGTGCCGAAGGTAGCGGTCAGGTCGCCGGACAGCAGGTTGGCGCCGGAGTAGTTGTTGATGCCCTGTACCGCGTAGGTCACGTTGGTGGTCGGCAGCACGCGGCCGGCGGTGTCGCCGGAGTAGTAGACAACGCGAGTCGGGTCGTTGGTGGCGCCGTTTTGCGACCACTCACCGTAGTAAACCTGTTGGGCCGCAACCTGTTTGAAGTCGAAGTTGCCCAGCGCCGAGTGGGAGGCCGGCATCATGGCGGGGGTGATGGTGGTGACGCCATTGGTGTCGGTTGCCACCATCCCTTTGAGGCCGCTGAACGGAACTTTTGCGCCGCCGTAGAAGGCCAGCACCCCCACCGCAGGCTGGCCAGGTGAGCTTGGGTAATTGGGCGATGTGGCGCCAGTACCGCCTACAACGATAGTGCCGGTGTAACTTTGCCCCGAGGCGCTGTCTGCCTGAGCAACGCCAGTCAAACCAAGAAGTGCCAATGCCAATACTGTGCAGTTAAAAGATTTCATTTCATTATCCATTGAGTGATTTAAATTAATTCAACACGTCAAGCATTTGCCGACTCTCTTTTCAGCCGCCCATGACATACCTCGCAGGTTAGAACGTAGTGGTAAAGCCGAGTTTTAAGGTTCGCCCCGGTGCCGGCATGACCGAGCGGGTGAGGGGGTCGATGTAATACAGGTTGCTCAAGTTGGTGCCGGTCAGTTCGATGGAGGCATCGTCGGTCAACTTGTAATTGATATAGGCGTCATAGGTGACGATCTTGTCCCAGGACATGGGTGTGTTCAGGTAATAGCTGACCATGGCGCTGTTTTTATAGTTGTCGTAGAACTTGCTTTCATGTTGGCGGTAATAAATGGCCCGCCCGCCCACTTCCAGTTTGCGTTCAAGGAATCGCGCACCCAGGCCCAGGTTGGCCGACCACTCGGGCATAGCCATGCCCACCAAATAGCCGCCGACAAAGCCGTCATCCACACAGTTGGGGGTGCTGCCGTCATTGCTAATCATGACCGCCGAATTTTCATCGCAGACTTTGTTCTTCAGTACGTGGCCGATACTCAGGTCGGTAAACACCCGGCCATTGTCGTAGCGGCCCTGCAATTCCACCCCCGCAGTGGTCTGCTT
The DNA here is from genome assembly GCF_059862525.1 of Pseudomonas sp. MF08875. Classification (NCBI taxonomy): domain Bacteria; kingdom Pseudomonadati; phylum Pseudomonadota; class Gammaproteobacteria; order Pseudomonadales; family Pseudomonadaceae; genus Pseudomonas; species Pseudomonas sp. MF08875. The sequence continues at coordinate 24,330 of NZ_JCBCUW010000040.1, read as the reverse complement.
CTCCAGGTTGGAGAAGCGCATCTGCGGGCTGCGCTCGATCACGTTCTTGGTGGTGTTGTGGTAGTAACTGAGCTTGATATCGGCGGTTTCACTGCCGCCCAGGCCCGCCAGGTTGTGGACGTAGGCGGCCTCGTAGTTGTGGGCATGTTCGGGCTCAAGGCCCCACGGGTTGAGGGAGGAGGAAAAACCGATGGTGCTTTCAAACATGCTCGGGTAGCGAAGGGCTTCGCTGTAGCGAAGATAGACCCGGCCATTTTCGGACGTATAGAAAGTGGCCGAAAGTGTCGGGGTCCACCCATGATCTTTTTGATGTTTTGCGCGGGCGTCCTTCTTTTCATTAAGGGGCTTGCCATCTTTGTCCACGGCGCCGTAGCCATACTCATAAGCGGCGCATGAAACAATATTCTCACCTGATTTTTTCAGGTTAATGCACGGGTTGTTGCCACGGGCATAGCGGCCTTTTCCATCGTGTGCCCAATCTGTCAGGTGTTGAGTGTCCTCAATGCGTGGCGTGTCTTTCTTGGCTTGTTCTATGGAACTTAAACGCTCTTCCTCGGTGAAGCCAAATAGTTCCGATACAAGATTAATGTTCTCGATTTTTTCATCGACCGATGCTTGCCACTCTGCATCCGTCAGGGTCTTTCGGGTGGTGTAAGCCACTTGTTGGCCTTTAGAGACAATTTGAGTCGTCTCACCACTCTTGTCCTGGGTCTCTTTCAAGTAATCGTCAAACGCCCAATACGACGAATAACGCATCCCGGCATTGAAGCGGGCAAAGCTGACAGGCCGCCAATCGAAGTTGAAGTTGTATTCCTGTTCGGCCCGGCGCCCGGCCCGGGGGTACATGCGCAGGGTGTCGAAAATCATCACGTCGTTGTAGTTGTCGTTGGAGCCCAACTTTTCATGCTGGTAGCTGCCGCCCAGCGTCAGGTCGAGGCTGTCCAGCAGTTTGAGTTTGTTGCTCATGGTCAGGCCAACTCGGTCGTGCTTGGCGTTGGAGAGGGCGGTATTGCGGAACACCGGGTCGGCGATGGTGGTTTGGTTGGGTATGCCACCGCTGCTGTAGGTGTCGCTGCGGGTGTTGGTGGCCCAGAGGTTGGCGTACAGGTCGACCCAGGGGTTGCCCTCGGGTTTGAGGTTGTATTCCAGGTTGTAGGCCTTGCTTTTCACATGGCTGAGGGGCCATTGCGGCACGCCGTGGGTGGCGGCGTCGTATTGGGTGCCGGGGGAGAAGAACGAGATGCGCGAGGGCAGGATTTCACCGTACAGGGCATTGGTGTCGCGGTAGCCGAACTCCAGGGACTGGCCTTCGTCGATCTTGAGTTTGGCCTTGCCCAGCCACGATTCCATCTTGCTGGAAGTGTTGGGCACTTCGTCGCCCGGTTTGTAGATGGTGGCCAGGTTGGGGATGTAGTCCCAGTAGCCATTGACCTTTTTGCCGCTGGCATAGAAGTCGCTCTTTTCCTTGCCCGCGTAGTGGTTGCCTTTTTCCCGGTAGGCGTAGGCGGTCAGCAGTTCGAATTTTTCCTGGCGCGTGCCCAGGGCGAGGCGGTAGGCGTAGTCGTCGCTGGAGAGCAGGCCATTGCTGCTACTGGTGCGCGGGTTCTTGTACAGCGACGGGTCGTAGTAGGAACTGATGGGGAAATACTGGTAGTCCGGGCTGGGCATCTGCCCGGTCATCAGGGTGGGCAACTTGGGCGAGACCGAGTTGTTGCTGCCCTCGATCTTGAATTCGCCGCCGTACTCGCGGCCTTCCTTGAGGATATCGTCGACGTTCAGGGTGCTGGCCACCACCGCGCCACCCACGCCGGAATAGACGTTGCGCTCCAGGCTCGGGCCTTTGATGACCTTGATGCTGCCGATGAGGTTGGGGTCGATGTAGTTGCGGTTGTTGGCACCCATGTAGCCGCGGTATACGGTCAGGGCCTGCTCGGTGCCGTCGATGGTCAGCGGCACGCGGCCCGGGCCCTGGATGCCGCGGATGTTGGGGTCCAGGGCGCCGCTGTTGCGGGCGTCGCCGCTGTAGACGTTGAGCATGCCCTTGAACAGGTCGGCGGGGGCGGCGCCTTTGTAGCGTTCGATCTGCTCCTTGCCGGCGTAGACGGTGGAGAGGTCCTGATCGTAGATGTCGTTGTAGCCTTTTTCGTCGCGCGACTGCTTGGCTTGCAGGCCATAAACGTAGGTCGGTTGCAGGTCGCCCTCCAGCCCGGAGGTCTCGCCCTTGCCGCGCAACTGGATGATCGGCCGTTCGGCTTGCCCGCCCAGGCTGTAGGTGACGCCTTGGTCGCCCAGCAATTGTTGCAGCGCGGCGTCGAGGGAGAGCCGGCCCTGTACCGGGTGGGCGTAGGCACCCGCAAAATCGCTGCTGCCCATGTACAGCTCGGCGCCAGCCTGGCGGGCCAGCAGCACCAGCGCGTCGTCCAGGGCTTGGGCAGGCACGTTGAAGTCGTGGTAGCGGTCGGCCAGCTCGCTGTGGGCGGCTCCTGCGCCCGGGTTGGCCTGCACGGCGCGGATATCGGCGGCGCTGGCGATCAGGGCCAGTGCGGCCAGTTGGATCGCCAGGCTCAGCCCGCTACGTTTGGGCGCTAGGCGCTTCTTGTTGTTCGCACGCATCTGCAACATCGGCCTCACTAGATACAAATAAGATTGATTTACATCTAGTAGAAACGCGCGAGCGGGCAAAACGAGATAGATCGATATGATCTATCTGCGATGATTTATATGTGTTTTTGTTTTTTTAACGCGGCGGCTCAGTAGATCAGCGTCAGCCCGGGCAGTTCGACAATGCGCGCGCGGGCCTGGGCGGCCAGGTGTTTGAGGGCGTCGTCGAGGTTGTCCAGGCGCATCACCGCGCTGACCCGCACATTGCGCAGCGCCTCACCCTTGACCAACACCAGGCCTGGGCGATAGCGGTTGATGCGCACGGCGGCATCGGCCAGGGTTTCGCGGCGCAGCACTAGGCGCCCGTCCTGCCAACTGGCCAGTTCTTCGGGGCTGACAGCCAGGGGCACCAGGCCTTGCTTCGGGCCGAAGCGCAGGCTGTTGCCCTGTTCCAGCAGCGCGGAAGCGGCCATGTCGTCCAGTTCGTGATGCACCAGGTTGACTTCAACCCGGTGCTGCAAAACGCCGACCCAGCCGTCGCGATCTGCACCAACGCCCACCAGGTAACGGGTGCCGCGGGCGGTGATGGTGGCGCCGGGGGCCTGCACGGTAAAGGGGCGGCGCTCCTGCTCAGTGACGGGTGCGGGGGTGAATACTGCCTCGCCGTGGGTCAGGCGCACCAAGCGGGTCTGCTCGTCGTAGGCGAGGGTCAACAGGCTGCGGCTGCCCAGTTCCACCTGGCTACCGTCGGCCAAGGTGATCTGGCGGGTTTCGCCGAAACCGGTGTGGTAGTCGCTGCCCAACGATTGCACCCAGAAGGGCGGGGCCAGCAGCAGCCAGCAACCCAAGGCCAGCGCCGCCATGCCGCTGCCGGTGAGCAGCGGCGCGTGCAGCAGGCTTTGCAACCAGGCACCGGGGCCGGAGGGGCGCGGCGGCCGCACATAACCTGGGCGCTGTTTGAGTTGGTCGGTGGCCTGCCAGGCACGGTCGGCGCGCTCGGCGGCGGCCGCATGTGCAGGGTCGGCCGCCAGCCAGCGGCGAAAGGCTTGTTGCTCACGCGCCGACAGCTGCCCCAGGCGATGACGCAGCACCCAGTCGGCAGCCTTGCGCTCAACCGGATCGATAGGCTGTGGAGAAACATTCACGGTGGGGTCTGGTTACCTTCTGGCTTTTTATAGTGTCCGGGGCCGTGGCCTAACCCGGATCGAGGGCCCGGCCCATCTTGGCCAGTGCCGTAGCCATGTGCTTTTGTACAGAGCTGGTGGAAATCCGTAAATAGTGCGCGGCTTCCTTATACGTCATGCCCTCGACCCGGCACAGCATGAACACATCCCGCGTGCGCTGCGGTAACCGCGCCAACAGGTTCTCTAGATGCTCCAGCTCCAGGGCGCCCAAGGCCTGGGATTCAGGGCAACTGACTTCGTCCACCAAGGTGCCTAAAAAATGTTCGGCGTCGTTATCGAAGCGCTTTTCGCCATAACGGCGATGGTGATCGATCAACAAATTGTGCGCGACCCGAAACAGGTAGGAAGGGCTGCCCAGAATGCGCTCGAAGTTTTCCAACTGCGCAATCCGCAAAAACGTCTCCTGCACCAGGTCCGACGCCAGGCTGGGCGTGCACTTTTTACGCAGAAGGTAGCGATGCAGGGAGGGCGAATGTTGGATGAACAGTTTTTCCAGCACGGCAGCACTTTCCTATGCTCGGGCAGAACCGGGGTGCAGAGTATAATGAGACTTCTTCTCATTAAGCCAGGGAAAGTGGTGTGGGAAAGGTCTTTGTTTTTTACGGGGCTGGTTTTTTGCAGGCGTTAAAAAGCCGGCTTGTGGCCGGCTTCTCGGGGACTGGCTTGGCTTATTTTTGGTAAGCCGCGCCAGCCTTCAAAACGTACACCCGGCTCTTGCGTCCGGCTGTGGGACTTGGCGAGAAAATCATCTGCCGCGTCGGGCGCTCTGGCCCTTTTGAGGGGGCGATGCGCGAATGTGGGGCGCAGCATACTGATATTTCTCGCAAATTCCCAGTGCAAAGGGGCTTTGTGGGTTATTCGAAATGCAGCAGTGGGCGGCGTTTGTTCAGGGTCGACCACCAGAACACCCAACCCAGGATCCGGATGTTTTGCGCCTGAAGTTGTTCGGCGCTGAAGATTTCGTCTGGGTAGTCGGTGCTGTTGTGGCTGCGCAGGCGTACGGCGCCGCTGGGCTGGCGGTGCAGGTAGCGGATGCGCAGGATGCCGTCGCATTCAACGGCGTAGATTTCACCGTCGACGATTTGTGTGAGGCCGCGGTCAATGGCGAGGATGGAGCCGTCCTGGATGAGTTCTTCCATGCTGTTGCCGATCATGTGTACGCAAATGGCTTGTGCCGGATCAATGTCCAGGAGTTCGAGGTCATGTCGGGGCAAGCGTATGCCCTGGCCGGGTATTTCCACGATACGGGTTTGTTGGGTGTCGGCGTGGGTGGCGACTTCTTTATAAAGAGGAATTTCAATGTCAGGTGTTTGAACGAAGTTGTGGTGAGTTTCCTTAACTTCGGTGGGCTTGTCGGTTTGCTGTTGTTTACGTGGGTACTTAGGGCCCTCGCCAGTACGTAGCCAGGCGCTATTGACGGACAACAGCGAGGCTATTTCGTCCATGCGCCGGTAGGGCACACCACGGATGTACCAGTTGTTTACGTCTTGGGGTCTGGTGTTGCAAAACTTCGCGAAGTCCGAGGGCCTGATACCCACTTCTTTGAGCAGAGCTTTGAAACGGTCGCCGGCTGATTTCTTCATAAACACGGAGTTTACTGATGAGCGATAGTTGTTTAAATAAACAAAGCGTTCATTTTTTATAAGTTTCATTGGGTGTTTTGCAGGTTGTTTTTTATTGTTTCAATGTGAAATAAACGTTTAGTACGACATGTACTTAAATATTAAACATTTGAGTGTGCGGCGATTCACGCGGCCATAAAAAAACCCCGGCTAGCGGGGTTTTTTGGGGGGCTGATGTCGGGTTCAGCCTTTGTAGGCGGCAACCGATTTCAGGATCTCGGTGCGGGCGGCTTCGGCGTCGCCCCAACCGTCGATCTTCACCCATTTGCCTTTTTCGAGGTCTTTGTAGTTCTCGAAGAAGTGTTTGATCTGTTCCAGCAGCAGGGCTGGCAGATCGGTGTATTCCTTCACGTCCACGTACAGTTGGGACAGTTTGTCGTGCGGGACTGCGATGACTTTGGCATCGCCACCACCGTCGTCGGTCATGTGCAGGATGCCCACCGGGCGAGCGCGGATGACCGAGCCTGGCGCAACCGGGTACGGGGTCACGACCAGCACGTCGAGGGGGTCGCCGTCGTCAGCCAGGGTGTTGGGGATGAAGCCGTAGTTGGCCGGGTAGAACATGGGGGTGGCCATGAAACGGTCAACGAACAGGCAGTCGCTGTCTTTGTCGATTTCGTATTTGATCGGCGCGTGGTTTGCCGGAATTTCGATGGCGACGTAGATGTCGTTCGGCAGGTCTTTGCCAGCCGGAATCTTGCTGTAGCTCATTGGGCGATGCCCCCGTGGTTGGCCGATTGACTCGGCCGGATTGGCCAAAAAGTGGCGGCGATTATAGGCATATTCTCAAGGCCTTGCCACGTACCAGAGGTCGTGTAGACCTTAGTCGTGTGCGGCGTAGGCCGGATGGCTGGCCTGCAGTTGTTTGAGCCTGGCCAGTGGGTCCTGGCGGTAGAACAGGCGCAGTTGCTCATAGACCTGCGGGTAAGCGTCGGCGAGTAGGTCGGGGGCGCTGAAGAAGTATTCGCTGGTGACGGCGAAGAACTCGGCGGGGTTTTCTGCGGCGTAGGGGTCGATGGCGGTCGGGGCGTCGGGGTTGCGGTCCAACTGGCGGTTGAGGTCGTCGTAGGCGTGCTGCATGACGCTGGCCCAGTCGCTGACGCGCATGTCGCTGTGCAGTGGCGGCAAGCCATTAGCGTCGCCGTTGAGCATGTCGAGTTTGTGCGCCAGTTCGTGGATCACCAGGTTGTAGCCTTCCCAGCCGCCGCTGGCCTCCACGCCGGGCCAGGCGAGGATGATCGGCCCCTGTTGCCAGGCTTCGCCGCTGTGCTCGCCGTCCCATTCGTGTTCCACGCCGTTGGCGTCGCGATGGCGCTGGGGGCTGAGGAAGTCGTCCGGGTAGAGCACGATTTCGTGGAAGCCGCGGTACCAGGGCAAGTCCCCCAGGTGCAGCAGCGGCAACTGGGCCTGGGCGGCCAGCAGCAGGCGCTGCTCTTGGTGCAGCTCGACGCCGGGCAGGGTGGTCAGGTGCTTTTCCTCCAGGAACAACACACTGGCCTCGCGCAGCCACTGGTCCTCGGCCTCGCTCAAACCGTCAAGAAAACTCAGGTGATGGCGCACCAGTTGCCAGGTTTCGTCGGCAACGGGGTGCTTGGCGAGGGTGCGTTGACGGCGCCAGGCGCGCAGCGACCACATGGTGTCAGCGCGGCTGGGTTTTGGAGGCCGAGCGGGCGAGGCGGCTGCGCACCACGCCGATAATCATCGGCAGCAACGACAGGAGAATGATGCCCACCACCAGCAGCGAGAGGTTCTTCTTGATGAACGGCACGTTGCCGAAGAAGTAGCCCAGGGTCACCAGGCCGCCAACCCAGAGGATGGTGCCGAACACGCTGAAGGCAAAGAAGCGTGGGTAGGGCATTTTCGCCACGCCGGCGACGAAGGGCGCGAAGGTGCGGATGATTGGCAGGAAGCGCGCCAGGGTCACGGTTTTGCCGCCGTGCTTGTCGTAGAAGTCGTGGGTTTGTTGCAGGTAGTCGCGGCGGAAGATTTTTGAATTGGGGTTGCTGAACAGCCGTTCCCCGGCCGTTCGCCCGATCACGTAGTTGGTGCTGTCACCCAATATCGCTGCCAGCATCAACAGGCCCGCTAGCAATACCGGGTCCATGCCGCCACCCGCCGCCACGGCGCCCGCGATGAACAGCAGCGAGTCACCTGGCAGGAAGGGCATCACCACTAGGCCGGTCTCGCAGAAGATCACCAAAAACAGGATGGCGTAGATCCATGGCCCGTAGTTGGTTACCAGCAGGTCGAGGTACACATCGAGATGCAGGATAAGGTCGAGCGGGTTGAAATCCATGGAAGGCACCTGTGGTGACGGCCCGACTCGGCGGGCCCGTGCTAGAGCGATGAGCTACACGGCTGTGTAGGTTTTCTTACAAGCGGAAAAGGCCCGCATTATACGGACATGGGAGGGCTGTGCGTGGTGGTTTTGTAGCGGGGGATGTCTCGGTGGCATTGGGGGCGGGCGGCGCCCCCTTGTGCGGGGTTTATTCGTCGCTGATGGGCAGAACGTAGTTCTTGAACTCGCTGTCTTCGCGAAAACCGATGGATTCGTAGGTTTTCTGCGCCACCTCGTTGTCGCTGCTGGTGGACACCCGCATGCGCACGGCGTTGGTTTCCTTGGCCATTTTCTTGGCCGTGCGGATCAGGTTATCGGCGACCAATTGGCGGCGGGCATCTTCGGCGACGTAGATGTCGTTGAGGATCCACACGCGCTTGAGGGACAGGGACGAGAAACTCGGGTAGAGCTGGCAAAAGCCCATGAGTTTGCCGTCATCGCCCAGGGCCAGGTAGATCACCGATTCCTTGCGCCGCAGGCGCTTTTCCAGGAAGGCCCGGGAGGAGTCCGGATAGGCCAGAGCGCCATAGAACTCGCGGTACTTGACGAACAGAGGGGTCAACAGGTCCAGGTGTTCGAGGGTCGCTTGGGTAATCCGCATGAGGGGGCCTCAACTGCTTGTGGGAGTAACGGCGAGTAGTGGCTTGATGCTGCCTAAACCATGGCAAAAGCGCAATCGCAGTACCGTTCAGTCATTCTGTGGACCGAGTAGGAAATTGCCTGGATTGCCCGTGGAATCGCTTTCAAGTGTGTGCACCTGGGCTTCGTCCTTGAGGTTGACCCCCGACAGTTGGCGCCGGCAGGCCTCGCGCATCAGGTAGAGCAAGCGGTGGGCGGCCATGCCGTAGCTCAGGCCTTCGAGGCGCACGTTAGAGATGCAATTGCGGTAGGCGTCGGTCAGGCCGACCTTGGGGTTGTAGGTGAAATACAGCCCCAGGCTGTCCGGGGAACTGAGGCCGGGGCGTTCGCCGATGAGGATCACGGTCATTTTCGCCCCCAGCAGTTCACCGATTTCGTCGGCCACGGCCACGCGGCCCTGTTGCACCAGTATCACTGGGGCGATTGTCCAGCCATCACTGGCGGCTTGTTCTTCCAGGCGCGTGAGGAACGGCAGGGTATGGCGATGCACTGCCAGTGCCGACAAACCATCGGCCACCACCACCACCAAATCCACCCCGCCGGGGTAGGCCTGGGCGTGTTCGCGCAGGGTGTGCGCCGACTCATCGCTCAGGCGCCGCCCCAGGTCGGGGCGTTGCAGGTAGCTGTGGCGGTCGGGCGCGGCGCTGTGCAGCAGCAGGCTGTCGCGGCCACGCTCGGCCAATTGGCGGCTCAGTTCGCCGTGGTCGAAGGCCAGGTGCACTGCATCGCGGGCCTGGGCGTGGGCGTACTGGAAATCCAGTTGCGCGCCGGTGGGCATGCTGGTGCCGGTGCGGCCCAGGGCGATGCGCGCAGGCGTCAGGGTGCGCAGTGGCAGCCAGGGGTTGGGGGTCGGTTTGTCCATGCTGTGCTCGCTCATCCCAGTTGCGCCAAGGCCTGGCGGAAGGCTGGCGGTAGGTTGTGGCCAAAGCGCACGTTGCCGTCGGCCTGGGTGAAGATGCCCATTTTCGCCAGCCACTGCTCGAACTCGGGGGCCGGTTTGAGGCCCAGGGTCTGGCGGGCGTAGAGGGCGTCGTGGAAGGAGGTGGTCTGGTAGTTGAGCATGATGTCGTCGGAGCCGGGGATGCCCATGATGAAGTTGATCCCGGCCACGCCCAGCAGGGTCAGCAGGGTGTCCATGTCGTCCTGGTCGGCTTCGGCGTGGTTGGTGTAGCAGATGTCGCACCCCATGGGCACGCCCAACAGCTTGCCGCAGAAGTGGTCTTCGAGGCCGGCACGGATGATCTGCTTGCCGTTGTACAGGTACTCCGGGCCGATGAAGCCGACCACGGTGTTGACCAAAAACGGCTTGAAGTGTCGGGCCACGGCATAGGCGCGGGTTTCGCAGGTTTGCTGGTCGAGGCCGTGGTGGGCGTTGGCCGACAGCGCGCTGCCCTGGCCGGTCTCGAAGTACATGAGGTTTTGCCCCAAGGTGCCGCGTTTGAGGCTCAGGCCCGCGTCGTAGCCTTCCTGCAAAACACTGAGGCTGACGCCGAAACTGGCGTTGGCCGCCTCGGTGCCGGCAATCGACTGGAACACCAAGTCCAGCGGCACGCCGCGATTGATCGCTTCGATTGAGGTGGTGACGTGGGTTAGCACGCAGGCTTGCGTGGGGATTTCGTAGCGCTGGATCACCGCGTCGAGCATTTCCAGCAGGGCGCAGATCGAGGCGATGCTGTCGGTGGCCGGGTTGATGCCGATCATGGCGTCGCCGTTGCCGTAGAGCAGGCCATCGAGAATGCTCGCGGCGATGCCCGCCGGCTCATCCGTGGGGTGGTTGGGTTGCAGGCGCGTCGAGAGGCGCCCGCGCAGGCCCAGGGTGCCGCGGAACTTCGTGACCACGCGGATTTTCTGCGCCACCAGGATCAGGTCCTGCACGCGCATGATCTTTGACACGGCGGCGACCATTTCCGGGGTCAGGCCCGGCGCCAGGGCGCGCAGGCTGTGCTCGTCGGCGGCCTCGCTGAGCAGCCAGTCGCGAAAACCGCCCACGGTCAGGTGGCTGACCGTGGCGAACGCGGCTTTGTCGTGGGTATCGATAATCAGCCGGGTGACTTCGTCGTTTTCGTAGGGGATCAGCGCTTCTTGCAGAAAATGCGTGAGTTCGATATTGGCCAGGGCCATTTGCGCCGCGACGCGCTCGCCGTCATTGAGGGCGGCGATGCCGGCCAGGAAGTCGCCGGAGCGGGCCGGGCTGGCCTTGGCCATGACGTCCTTGAGGTCGTCGAACCGATAGGTCATGGCGCCGACGGCATGGGAAAAACTTGCCATACAGGTTCTCCTTGGCAGCCCCGAGGTAGGCCCCGGGGCCGAGGTTTTCGGCGGTCAGTGCAAGGCTTCTTCCGCTTTTTGAATGGCCGCGAATTCTTCTTCGGGCGTGCCTGCTACCAAGTGATGCCGGCTGTAGAAAGCAAAGTAAGCAATTAATACTCCATAGATGATGGCTGCGCCAATCACCACCCGCGGGTCCACCAGAAAGCCCGCCACCACGGCGATACAGGCCAGCACCAGAGCCACACCCGAGGTGAAGATGCCCCCCGGGGTGCGGTACGGGCGCTCCATTTTGGGGCGGCGGATACGCAGGGTGATGTGCGCGGCCATCATCAGCACGTAGGAAATGGTCGCGCCGAACACGGCCACCAGAATCAGCAGGTCGCCCTGGCCGGTCAGCGACAGGCCGAAACCAATGATGCCGGGGATAATCAGCGCCAGCACCGGCGCCTTGCTTTTATTGGTCTGGGACAACTTGCGCGGCAGGTAGCCGGCGCGGGACAAGGCGAAGATCTGCCGCGAGTAGGCGTAGATGATCGAGAAGAAACTGGCGATCAACCCCGCCAGGCCCACCAGGTTGACGAAACTGCCCATCCAGGTGGAACCGCCATAAGCCTTGGCCAGCGCCTCGACCAACGGGTTGCCCGAGGTCAGCAAGGCGTTGGCGCCTGCGCCGCCGGGGCCGATCACCAAGATCAGCAAGGCAAAGCTGAGCAGCACCAGCATGGCGCCGATCAGGCCGCGCGGCAGGTCGCGCTTGGGGTTCTTGGTTTCTTCGGCCGCCAGGGGCACACCTTCGACGGCGAGGAAAAACCAGATGGCGTAAGGAATCGCCGCCCACACCCCGACATAGCCGAAGGGCAGGAAGTTGCTGGCGCCCACCGCTTCGGTGACCGGGATATCCAGCAGGTTGGCGACCGAGAAGTGCGGCACCATCGCCACCAGGAACACCCCCAGGGCAATGGCGGCGACGGCGGTGATGATGAACATCAGTTTGAGCGCTTCGCCCACGCCGAAAATGTGGATGCCGATAAACAGAATGTAGAACGCCAGGTAGATCACCCAGCCGCCTATGCCAAACAGCGACTCACAATACGCGCCGATAAACACCGCGATGGCGGCGGGGGCGATGGCGTATTCGATCAGGATCGCCGTGCCGGTGAGAAACCCGCCCCAGGGCCCGAATGCGCTACGGGCAAAGCCATAGCCGCCGCCGGCGGTGGGGATCATGGACGACAGTTCGGCCAGGGAAAAACACATGCACAGGTACATGGTGGCCATCAGCAAGGTGGCCAGGAACATCCCGCCCCAGCCACCCTGGGCCAGGCCGAAGTTCCACCCGGCGTAGTCGCCGGAAATCACGTAGGCCACGCCGAGGCCGACCAACAGTACCCAGCCGGCGGCGCCTTTTTTCAGTTCGCGTTGTTGGAAGTATTCGCTGCCGACTTTTTCAAAATCGACGGAGGAGCCAGTAGGTTCGCTTGGCATGATGGATCACCTTCAATTTTTATTGTTTTAGCCCGGCATCTGTGTGCCGGAAGAGGTGCAGCGGCTTGCGACGATCATCTGTGGGGGCCGGTACTGCCAGCCTGGTTCTAGAACGGATTGCCATTTTCGCGAGCCGGCTCGCTCCCACAGCGGAATGCACGCCAAGTGTGGGAGCGGGCCGGTCGGGGGTTAGAAGAAGCCCAGTGGGTTGATGTCGTAGCTCACCAGCAGGTTTTTGGTCTGTTGGTAGTGGTCGAGCATCATTTTGTGGGTTTCGCGGCCGACGCCGGACTTTTTGTAGCCGCCGAACGCGGCGTGGGCCGGGTACAGGTGGTAGCAGTTGGTCCACACGCGCCCGGCCTTGATCGCCCGGCCCATGCGGTAGGCGCGGTTGATGTCGCGGGTCCACAGGCCGGCGCCCAGGCCGAACTCGGTGTCGTTGGCAATCGCCAGGGCTTCGGCTTCGTCCTTGAAGGTGGTGATGCTCACTACCGGGCCGAAGATTTCTTCCTGGAACACGCGCATCTGGTTGGTGCCCTTGAGCAGCGTTGGCTGGATGTAGTAGCCGCTGGCCAGGTTGCCTTCGAGTTTTTCTACCTTGCCGCCGGTGAGCAATTGCGCGCCTTCGCCCTTGGCGATTTCCAGGTACGAGAGGATTTTGTCGAACTGCTGCTCGGACGCCTGGGCGCCGACCATGGTGTCGGTGTCGAGAGGGTCGCCGCGTTTGATCTGCGCGACCTTTTTCATCACCACTTGCATGAACTCGTCGTAGATCGACTCCTGCACCAAGGCGCGGGACGGGCAGGTGCACACTTCGCCCTGGTTGAAGAACGCCAGCACCAGGCCTTCGGCGGCTTTTTCGATGAACTGCGGCTCGGCCTTCATGATGTCTTCAAAGAAGATGTTCGGCGACTTGCCGCCCAGCTCCACGGTGGACGGGATGATGTTGTCGGCCGCGCACTTCATGATGTGCGCGCCCACAGGCGTGGAGCCTGTGAAGGCGATTTTGGCGATGCGCTTGCTGGTGGCCAGCGCTTCGCCAGCCTCTTTGCCGAAACCTTGCACCACGTTGAGCACGCCCGGTGGCAGCAGGTCGCCGATCAGCTCCATCAGCACGCTGATGCCCAGGGGCGTCTGTTCGGCGGGTTTGAGCACGACGCAGTTACCCGCGGCCAGGGCCGGGGCGAGTTTCCACGCGGCCATCAGGATCGGGAAGTTCCACGGGATGATCTGCCCGACCACACCCAACGGCTCGTGAAAGTGATAGGCGGCGGTGTGTTCGTTGATTTCGGCGCTGCTGCCTTCCTGGGCGCGGATGCAGCCGGCGTAGTAGCGAAAGTGATCGGCAGCCAGGGGAATGTCGGCGTTGAGGGTTTCGCGCACCGCTTTGCCGTTGTCCCAGGTTTCGGTGATGGCCAGCACTTCGAGGTTCTGTTCGATGCGGTCGGCGATTTTCAGCAGCACCAGGGCGCGGTCCTGCACTGAGGTCTTGCCCCAGGCATCAGCGGCAGCGTGGGCGGCGTCCAGGGCTTTGTCGATGTCTTCGGCGCTGGAGCGGGGAAATTCGGCAATCGGCTGGCCGTTGACCGGCGAGGTGGTGGTGAAGTACTGGCCTTTGACCGGCGCCACGAACTCGCCGTTGATGTAGTTGCCGTACTTGGCCTTGAAGGAAACGATGGCGCCTTCAGTACCGGGGTGTGCGTAACGCATGGTGAGTATCTCCTGGCTCTTGTGCTTATAGGGGAGGACGCGCCGTGGCGCTTGCATAAGCCTAGAGCAAAGGTCGGGCCACTGCCCGGCGCGCCAGCAAAATCAAGGGTTTGGCGTTTGTCGTAGACGCTGCAGGGCGCCCGGCGTGGCAGTTTCGATACAGCCAAAGTGACACTTTGTACCGCAAGCGGTACAGCCTGTGACTCCTCGGTCGCGGTGTGATTGCAATCGGCCACGCGCAGGAGGATGCTGGGCCTTCGCGTGTCTTGGGTTCGCCCTTTCAGCCCTGGCGCAGGAGAACAATAAAAAATGCTCAACAACCATCTGAGCCGTCACGCCCAGCAGGTGCTGACGGTGACCCAGGGCAAGGCCCACTTGCAGGGCCCGGGCAGCGACCCGTCGATTGCCCGCTCGTGGTTGCGTTGCCTTGAGGACTATCACCTCGACCCCGCCCTGGCCATGGCGCCCACCGTGCTCGAACACGGCCGTGTGCTGGAAAGCCGCGAGCGTTTGCAGCAGGTGTTGCACATTGCCGGAGGCGAAATGAACAGCCTGCACCAGCAGCTCTGCGGCGCCGGCCACGCGGTGCTGCTCACCGATGCGCGCGGGGTGATCCTCAATTGCGTGACCGCGCCCACCGAGCGGCGCATCTTCGAGCGTGCCGGGCTGTGGCTCGGCGCCGACTGGAGCGAGGCCTGCGAAGGCACTAACGGCATCGGCACCTGCCTGGTGGAGCGCCAGGCCTTGACCATCCACCAGGACGAACACTTTCGCGGCCGCCACACGGGCCTGACCTGCTCGGCGAGCCCGGTGTTCGACCCCCATGGCCAATTGCTGGCGGTGCTCGACGTGTCGTCGGCGCGCCACGATGTCTCGCGCCAGAGCCAGTTCCACACCATGGCCCTGGTCAACCTCTCGGCGAAGATGATCGAGAGCTGCTATTTCCTGCGCTATTTCGATAACCAATGGCTGTTGCGCTTTCACTTGCAGGCCGAGTCGGTGGGTTTGTTCAGCGAAGGGTTGCTGGCGTTCGATGGTGAAGGGCGTATCTGTGCGGTCAACCAGAGCGCACTGAACCTGCTGGGGGTGGGGCGCGGCGGGCTGCTGGGGCACGCGGTGGAAGACTTTTTCGACTGCTCCCTCGACCAGTTGCTAGAACGGGCCAGCGTCGACGCCAGCGCCAGTTGGCCGCTGCGCACCCGCGACGGGCGTGGCTTGTTCGCCCTGTTGCGCGGCCAGGCGCGCCGCGTGCCGAGCCCCGCCCCGCAAGTGGCGCCGCCGGTTACGCCACGGGCGACGCTGCCGGGCCTGTGCCTGGGCGATGCGGGTTTGCAGGAGAATTTTCGCAAGGCCCTGCGGGTGTTCGAGCGCGATGTGCCGCTGCTTATCCATGGCGAAACCGGCTCCGGCAAGGAGGCGTTCGCCAAGGCTGTGCACCAGGCCAGCCAGCGCGCGGACAAAGCGTTCGTCGCCCTCAACTGTGCGGCGATCCCGGAAAGCCTGATCGAGAGCGAACTGTTCGGCTATCGCGGCGGCAGTTTCACCGGCGCGCGCAAGGATGGCATGCGCGGCAAGCTGCAACAGGCCGACGGCGGGACCTTGTTCCTCGATGAAATCGGCGATATGCCGTTGGCGTTGCAAACCCGGCTATTAAGGGTGCTGGAGGATCGGCTGGTGGTGCCCATTGGCGGCGCACCTGTGGCGGTGAACGTGCGCATCATCAGCGCAACCCACCGCGACCTGCTGGAGCGGGTGCGCGACGGCAGTTTCCGTGAAGACTTGTATTACCGCCTCAATGGCCTGGAAATCGCCTTGCCGGCGTTGCGTGCGCGCAGCGACAAATCCCAGTTGCTCGACTTTCTCCTGGCCGAGGAGGCGGGCGGCCACAGCGTGCTGCTCGACGCCCCGGCGCGCCAGGCGCTGCTGGATTTCGCCTGGCCGGGCAACGTGCGACAACTGCGCAACGTGCTGCGCACCCTGGCGGCGTTGTGCGAGGACGGGCGCATCGGTTTGCCGGACTTGCCGGCGCTGATCCGCCAAGCCCCAGTGCCTGCGACCGCCAATGAAAGTACCGTGCCGGGCGAATTCCCCCTCGACGACGCCGAACGCCTGGCCTTGCTCACGGCCCTGGAGCAGCAGCGCTGGCACATGACTCACACCGCCGCCCAACTGGGGGTAAGCCGCAACACCCTCTATCGCAAACTGCGCAAGCATGGGATTGCGCGGTAGCGGGCGGTTTGCCCGGGTGTGCTGACTGTGTATCTGCCAGATGTGTATTGGCAGCAATGCCGCCATCGCGGGCAAGGCCCGCTCCCACAGTTGAACGGTGGTGTGGCTGGGATGTTCATTTTTCCGCTGTGGGAGCGAGCCTGCTCGCGATGGGCGGGTAGATATGCAGCACCTGCACCAGCCCATCGCGGGCAAGGCCCGCTCCCACAGTTGAACGGTGGTGTGGCTGGGATGTTCATTTTTCCGCTGTGGGAGCGAGCCTGCTCGCGATGGGCGGGTAGACATGCAGCACCTGCACCAGCCCATCGCGGGCAAGGCCCCGCTCCCACAGTGATGGGGTGGTGGGAGGTGAGGGGCAAACTCCAGGTGCGCATCCAGCCACCCTGCGCTAACCTGCCGCGATGTTTTACGAGGTCGACTATGCACATTCATATTCTCGGTATCTGCGGCACTTTCATGGGTTCGATGGCGGTGTTGGCCAAAGAATTGGGCCATCACGTCACCGGGTCCGACGCTAACGTCTACCCGCCGATGAGCACGCAACTGGAGGCCCAGGGCATTGTCCTGACCCAGGGCTACGACCCGGCGCAGCTCGACCCGGCTCCGGACCTGGTGGTCATCGGCAACGCCATGTCCAGGGGTAACCCGGCGGTCGAGTATGTGCTGAACAAGGGCTTGCCCTACGTCTCCGGCCCGCAGTGGCTGGCCGACCATGTGCTGCAAGGCCGTTGGGTCTTGGCTGTGGCCGGCACCCACGGCAAGACCACCACCAGCAGCATGCTCGCCTGGGTGCTGGAGCACGCGGGCATGAGCCCGGGTTTCCTGATCGGCGGTGTGCCGCAGAATTTTTCGGTGTCGGCGCGCCTGGGCGATACGCCGTTCTTCGTCATCGAGGCGGATGAATACGACAGCGCCTTCTTCGACAAACGCTCGAAATTCGTCCATTACCACCCGCGCACCGCGATCCTCAATAACCTTGAGTTCGATCATGCGGACATCTTCCCCGATCTGCCGGCTATCGAACGGCAATTTCACCATTTGGTGCGTACCATTGCGAGCGAAGGCCTGGTTATCCACCCCACCACCGAACCGGCGTTGCAGCGGGTGATCGAGATGGGTTGCTGGACCCCGGTACAAACCACCGGCGCAGGTGGGCAATGGCAGGCCAAGCTGCTCAGCGAGGACGGCTCGCGCTTTGAGGTGCTGTTCGAGGGCGTGGCCCATGGCGTGGTCGAGTGGGACATGACCGGCCAGCACAACGTCGCCAATGCCCTGGCCACCCTGGCCGCCGCACGCCACGTCGGCGTTGTGCCGGCCATGGGTATCGCCGCGCTGAGCGCGTTCAAGAGCGTCAAGCGGCGCATGGAGAAAGTCGCCGAGGTGCGCGGCATTACCATTTACGACGACTTCGCCCACCACCCCACCGCCATTGCCACCACCCTCGATGGCCTGCGCAAGCGCGTGGGCGATGCGCCGGTGATCGCCATCATCGAGCCGCGTTCCAACTCGATGAAACTCGGCGCCCACCGCGACGGCTTGCCGCAAAGCGTGGTCGATGCCGACCAGGTGATCTGGTTCGCCCCGGCCAACCTGGGCTGGGACCTGGCCAGCATCGCGGCGCTGTGCACGGTGCCCTCGATTGTCAGCGACTCTCTGGAAGGCATCATCGAGCGGGTGAAAAGCCAGGCCCGCCCCGGCACCCACGTGGTCATCATGAGCAACGGCGGCTTCGGCGGCCTGCATGGCAAGCTCGCCGAGGCGCTGCAATGAGCGGCCCGGAGCGCATCACCCTGGCAATGACCGGGGCTTCCGGCGCGCAGTACGGCTTGCGCCTGCTCGACTGCCTGGTGCGCGAAGACCGCGAGGTGCACTTCCTGATTTCCAAGGCGGCGCAACTGGTAATGGCCACCGAGACCGACGTCTCGCTGCCGCCCAAGACCCAGATGATGCAAGCCTTCCTCACCGAGTACACGGGCGCGGCCGCCGGGCAGATCCGCGTGTACGGCAAGGAGGATTGGATGTCGCCGGTGGCGTCCGGCTCGGGCGCGCCGGCGGCCATGGTGGTGGTGCCGTGTTCCACCGGCACCTTGTCGGCGATTGCCACTGGCGCGTGCAATAACCTGATCGAGCGCGCCGCCGATGTCACCCTCAAGGAGCGCCGCCAGTTGATTCTGGTGCCCCGCGAGGCGCCGTATTCGAGCATTCACCTGGAGCACATGCTCAAACTGTCGAACATGGGCGTGACCATTTTGCCGGCCTCGCCCGGGTTCTATCACCAGCCGCAGACCATCGATGATTTGATCGATTTCGTGGTGGCACGCATTCTCAACCTGCTCGACATTCCCCAGGACATGCTGCCGCGCTGGGGCGAGCACCATTTGAGTAGCGATGAGTAAAGGCCTGCTAGCGCTGTTGCTCGCCCTGCAACTGGGCGGTTGTGCCACGGTGCGCACCCTGGACGCCGCCAAACCCGGGGCGCCGGTGGTGTATGCGGGAACGCGGCTGGACGTATACGCCTTGCAGGGCGGTTGCTGCGCCATGGACCGCTTTGGCGCGCCGGCACCGAGTTATCCGGGCCTGGACCTGCCGGCCAGCGCTTTGCTCGACACCCTGCTGTTGCCGCTGTCGGTGTTGACCGTGTTGGGCGTTGGCGTTCAGGCCACGGGTGGGTTGTAGGGCTACTTGCCCAGGCGCCGCAACTCGTCCGACTCCACAATTCGCACGCCGTCCTGCTCCTCCAGGGCCAGGCGCCACATGGCGCGGGCCAGGTGGCAGGCTTCGATACCGCGGTACTTGCCGGGGATGAGTTTGGCCAGGGGCGCCGCCAGTTGTTCGCCCAGGCGCGGCTCCAGGCGTTCGCCCAGTAGCAGCGAAGGGCGGCAGATGGTCAGTTGCGGCCAGCCTTGGGCCTTGAGGGCCTGCTCCATTTCGCCTTTGACCCGGTTGTAGAACACCGAAGACGTGGGGTCGGCGCCTATCGCGCTGATGACGATCAGGTGCCGGGCGCCCATGTCCCGGGCGCGTTGGGCGAAGGCCACGACCATGTCGAAATCCACCGCGCGAAACGCCGCTTCGCTGCCGGCCTGCTTGAGAGTGGTGCCCAGGCAGCAGTAGGCGATGTCGACACGACCGCTGAGTTGAGGGAGGAACACCGCCGGGTCGCCCACCGGGTTTTCCAGGTGCGGGTGTGCGGCCAATGGGCGGCGCGAGGGTGCCAGTACGCGGGTGACAGTCGGCTCGTTGAGCAGCCGATCGAGCAGATGTTCGCCGGTCAGGCCGGTGGCGCCGGCGAGCAGGACATGGGCAGGTGTCAGGTACATGGTGTTTCCCCCTTGTTACAAGTGAGCTTAGTTGCTGTTTGCCACCTTGGCGCTTTCGAGCGCCGATCTTGCTTGTTGTTTGCGTAGCTGCTGCCAGTGCGCTAGTACGCCCTTGGGTGCCCAGATCTGGGGCTCGGATGGATCGAAATTGTCTTGCAGTTCGCGCTCGGCCACGGTGGCCTGGGCCAGGGCGAAGGCGTGCTGTAAATCGTCGGTCTGGTTCAGCGCTTGGGCGAACAGGGCGTCGCCGAAGTAGGTGAAATCGGCCTCTTCGGAGCAACCGAACGACACGCGGTCGGCGCGCGAGGCGGTCATTACCAGGGTGCGTTCGTCTTTGAGCGGGGCGATGAAACCGCCGGAATAACAGGCGGAAATGACCACGACTTTGTCGCGGTTCTTCAGCGGCGCCAACACGGTGGCCAGTTCGGCGGCGGGCAGGTCGGCCAGTTCCATGCGCGGTTGGTCGAGCACCAGTTCATGGCTGGCGCTGCCGTGGCTGGTCAGGTAGATGAACACCAGGTCTTCCGGGCCGCTGCGTTCGGCCAGGGTCAGGACGGCGCGGCGCAGGGTTTCGCGGCTGGCCATGGGGCGGTCGGCGAGGTGGTCGCGGTGGTTGACCAGGCGAATCTGCCCGTGGGCGCCGAAGCGGCTGGCAAGCATGTTGCTGACGTAGTCCGATTCGCGCAAAAACACGCTTTGCTTGCCGTCGCCGCCCAGGGTCAGGCTGTACAGCTCGATGGCCGGTGTCGAGGCAGGCACGGCGGCCAGGACCTGCTCCAACAGGTGGCCCTGGGCCAGCAGGCCTACCTCCAGGGGGTCGGGCAGCCATTTTCCGGTTTCATCGCGCACGCGCTGGCCATTGGCCCACACGCCGCGTTGTACCGTGCCGTCGCTGAGCACCAAGGTGCCCTGGCCCTGGTAGCTGTCGTTGTCGAACTGGCCGATATAGAAGCTGGCGTCACTGAGGTTCAAACGGCCCTGGCCGGTGAAGCGCCAGTCGCTGAACTGGCCGACGTAGTGGCTGCCATCGGCGCCGATCAACTCGCCCTTGCCACTCAACGCGCCTTCGCTGAACTGGCCGATCCAGACATCGCCGTCGGCGTTCTCGTAGCGGCCCTTGCCGTGGAGCTGGTTGTTTTTGAAGGCGCCGACGTACATGTCGCCATCGGCGCTGTTGAAGGTGCCATTGCCTTCCAGTTGGCCATCGACGAAGCGCCCGCTGAACTGGTTGCCGCTGGCGTCGCCGCGCTGGCCCTCGCCGTTGGGCTTGCCGCGGGCGAACTGGCCTTGGTACTGGCTGCCGTCGTCCAGCTCCAGACGCCCGAGGCCAGCATACTGGTCGGCCTTGAACTCGCCGCGATAGAGCATGCCCGGCTCTTTGAGGGTGCCTTCGCCGTCGCGCCGGCCCAGTTTGAAGCCGCCGCTGTAGCTGCTGTCGCGGGTGGTCAGGGTCCCTTGGCCGTGGAACAGGCCTTGCTCGAACTGCCCGCGGTAAACCTCGCCGTCGCTGCCGTGCCATTCGCCTTGGCCGTGCCACAGGCCGTTGTCGAATTGGCCGGCGTACCAACTGCCATTGGG
Organism: Pseudomonas sp. MF08875; assembly: GCF_059862525.1. Classification (NCBI taxonomy): domain Bacteria; kingdom Pseudomonadati; phylum Pseudomonadota; class Gammaproteobacteria; order Pseudomonadales; family Pseudomonadaceae; genus Pseudomonas; species Pseudomonas sp. MF08875. The sequence continues at coordinate 3,353 of NZ_JCBCUW010000040.1, read as the reverse complement.
GTAGTCGATGCGGCCCTGGCCTTGGAGCAAGCCTGCGACCAGGTCACCGCGATAGCGCCCGCCGTCGGGCAGGCGTGCGTCGGGCGGCAATAGCGATTCGCCATCGCCACACGCGGTGAGCAACAGGGTCAGCAACAGGGGTGCAAATGGGCGCATAGCGGGTTCCCGGCAATTAAGCGACCGAGTATGCCGCAGCGAAGGGGCTTACATAAGAGGCGAGCGAAACAGCGCGGGCTGTTTCGCGGGCGCGGGGCCTAGACGAACGCGAGGGACAGGGGCTCGGCGATGTACGCCGGTTTTTCCTGGCCTTCTATTTCCAGGGTGGCGGTGGCTTTGAGCAGCCATTGGCCGGGTTTCTTCTCGCTGACTTCGGTCAATTCGACCTTGAGCCGTACCTTGGAGTTGACCTTGACCGGTTGGATGAAACGCACACTGTCCAGGCCATAGTTGACCACCATCTTCAGGCCTTCGGGCAGGACCAGGATGTCTTCCATCAGCTTGGGGATCAGCGACAGCGACAAAAAGCCGTGGGCGATGGTGCTGCCAAATGGGGTTTGCGCGGCTTTGACCGGGTCAACGTGGATGAACTGAAAATCGCCAGTGGCCTCGGCGAACAGGTTGATGCGTTCCTGATCGATAGTGAGCCAGTCGGAACGTCCAAGTTCCTTGCCGACATAATCTTTGAGCTCTGCAACAGGGACATAGGGCATTGAGACTCTCCTTGGGTTCATCGTTTTTATCGTTTTTGTGGGTGACGCACCGTCCTGCGCGTGTCACCGCAGCAGAACCACTTTAGATCATCATGGCCATTTGTCCCGGTCAACCCTTCATCGCCCCGGCGAATACCCGTTCATAGCGCCCGGCGTGCTTATAATGCCCGGCGCTTTTTTTCGGGAGATAGCGGATGTTGCTGCGAGGGCTGACCTGGCTGGTGCTGTTCCAATTGCTTGGCACGGCGATCAATCACCTGTTCCTGCCGGTGCTGCCGGGGCCGATTGTCGGCCTGCTGCTGCTCCTGGCATTCCTGATTACGCGGGGCGAAGTGGGCGAGCCGCTGAGCCTGGCCGCTGGCAGCCTGCTGCGCTATCTGCCCCTGCTGCTGGTGCCGCCAGCGGTGGGGGTGATGGTCTACGCCGCCGACATCGCCGCGGATTTCTGGGCCATCGCCGGCGCGCTGGTGCTGTCGCTGGTGCTTTCCATGGCTTTTATCGGCGTGCTGATGAACTGGCTGGTCAAACGCCAGGCCCACCGGGAGGCCGACCAATGATCCTCGACTGGCACGGCGCCTTGGCCGCAGTGGTGCACCATCCGCTGTTCGGCATCGGCATTACCCTGGGCGCTTATCAACTGGTGCTGGCGGGGTTCGAGAAAACCCGCTGGATCTTCCTGCAACCGGTGCTGGTGTCGATGCTGCTGGTGATCGGCGTGCTGCTGGCCTGCGGCCTAACCTACGCCGAATATCGCAAAAGCACCGAGATCCTCAGCATCCTCCTGGGCCCGGCGACGGTAGCCCTGGCCGTGCCGCTGTACCTCAACCTGCGGCGTATCCGGCAGTTGTTCTGGCCGATTTTTACTACGCTGGTGGTTGGCGGCGTGGTGGCCACCGTACTGGGCGTGGCGCTGGGTTGGTGGTTTGGTGCCGAGCACATGATCCTGATGACCATGGCGCCCAAGTCAGTGACGTCGCCCATTGCCATGCTAGTGGCCGAGCAGATCGGTGGCGTTGCCGCCCTGGCGGCGGTGTTCGTGCTGATTACCGGGGTGATCGGCGCCATTTTCGGCCCGGCGATCCTCACTCGCCTCGGCGTCCATGGCCCCGAAGCGCGGGGCATGGCTCTGGGCATCACTGCCCATGCGGTGGGGACTTCCGTGGCCCTGCAGGAAAGTGACGAGTGCGGCGCTTTCGCCGCGCTGGCAATGAGCCTGATGGGCGTGGCCACGGCGGTGCTGCTGCCGTTGGCGGTATCGATGGTGGTTTAAGGAAGCTTTTATGAGCCTGGCGCTATTCCCTCTCAATACGGTGCTATTCCCCGGTTGCACCCTGGACTTGCAGATTTTCGAGGCGCGCTACTTGGACATGATCGGCCGCTGCATGAAGCAGGGCAGCGGTTTTGGCGTGGTCTGCCTGCTCGACGGCGACGAAATGGGCATCGCCCCCGAAGGCTATGCGCTGGTCGGTTGTGAGGCGCGGATTATCGATTTCAAGCAGCAGGACAACGGTTTGCTGGGTATTCGCGTGATGGGTGGGCGGCGGTTTCGGGTGCTGAGCGCCCAGGTGCAGCGCGACCAATTGACCGTCGCCGATGTCGAGTGGCTCCAAGAGCTTCCCGAGCAGCCCCTGCAAGACGAAGATGCCGACTTGATGGCGCTGCTCAAGGCGTTGGCCGAACACCCGATGGTCGAAGCTTTGGACATGGGCACCGACGCCGCCGGCCAGCAGTCCCTGGCCAATCAGTTGGCCTACCTGCTGCCATTCACCGAGTTGGACAAGATCGACTTGCTGCAACTGGACGATCCACAGCAGCGTTTGGATGCGATCCAGGCTCTGTTAGATGAGTTGCAGGGCGAGTTATTTGCCTAGTTATATTTTGTATTGAGTTGTTTTGTGGATTTTTCGGTATGGCTTGTCTAGTTTTAAGTTGCTCGCAGGAAGTGGGCGGCTGACTAACTAATAAAGGATTTACGATGCGAGTTTTTACGGATGAAGTTGCTTATTGGGATGAGATTACTGCTCGCTTTATTCAGGCGAACGCTACGGCAGGTGGCCGTGCAGACTATATTGTTGAGGCGGCTGTTCTTTACGCGGAACTCATGATTAAAGCGCGTCGCGAACTAAAAATTGAGAAAGTTCCTGAGTGACTAGGGTTTTTATTTTGAAGTGGAGAATGTTGCGAAGTGATGCTCTCTCTTCGTTGGGTTCATTTTTTAGTCTGCATTTTATATGGATATTTTAGGTGGTCTTATGTCTTTCGAAGGGCGTGCGGACGTATTTACCGCGCATTTGTATATTAATGGTTATCCGCTGGTTTTGAATCAGCAATACCTTCAAACCAAGCTTCTGAACAAACGTCTTACAGCTGAACAACGTGTCGAGTTTGAAGCCGGCTTGGCTGACAAGGTATTTCCGCGGTTTGTGACGCTGGCGGACTACGATGACGATGCCCCGTTGTTGTTTCAGTTCGTCTCGGTAGGGGAAAAGAAGTATGAGGTGTATGCGAAGTTGCCAGGCCTGAATTCATAGAATAAGCGCAACGCTTGAAACGAGAGGCAGAGAGCCAGCCACCGGTAGAATCCAGGCTCTCACACCGAAGGATTCAAGCGCAGATGACTACGCATTACCGGCAGCTGACTCA